>NZ_JBWWVR010000063.1:0-234 GCF_056675575.1 Xanthomonas sp. NCPPB 3959 | reverse complement strand
TGCCCGTCGTTGCGCCAGCGCACCCGGTCGCCTGTGCGGTACCACCGCTCACCGTCCAGATGTACGAAACGCTCGGCGGTGAGCGCCTCGCGTCCCAGATAGCCGAGCGCCAGACTCGCGCCGCCCAGATACAACTCGCCGGCCACGCCGATCGGTACCCGTTCGCTCGCGACTCCCACCACCCGACAGCGCACATGTGGCAGCGGACGTCCGATCGGCACCGCTACGCAGGCA
>NZ_JBWWVR010000062.1:0-245 GCF_056675575.1 Xanthomonas sp. NCPPB 3959 | reverse complement strand
CCGTTGACCGTCAGCGGCAGCGCCTCCAGCACCACGTACGCCGACGGCTGCATGTAGCCCGGTAGCACCTCGGCCAACGCGCCCTTCAATTGGGCGATCCAGCCGTCAGCCACCACCTCCTCGGACGGCGTCACGTACGCCACCAGACGCGCCTGCGCCTGCTCGCCCCGCACCACCACCACCGCCTCACGTACCGATGCCTCGGCGTGCAGACGGCTCTCGATCTCGCCCAGCTCGATCCGGAA
>NZ_JBWWVR010000061.1:0-253 GCF_056675575.1 Xanthomonas sp. NCPPB 3959 | reverse complement strand
CTGCCCGTCGTTGCGCCAGCGCACCCGGTCGCCTGTGCGGTACAGCCGTTCCCCAGCCTCGAACGCGCTCGCCACGAAGCGCTCGGCCGTCAACGCCTCCCGCTTCACGTACCCTTTCGCCACTCCCCATCCGCCGATGTACAGCTCACCTGCCACGCCCGGCGGCTGCAATTCCATCCGCGCGTCCAGCACGTACAGCGCCGTGTTCTCCATCGCACGGCCGATCGGCAGCATGCCGCTTGCCTGCACCTGA
>NZ_JBWWVR010000060.1:0-267 GCF_056675575.1 Xanthomonas sp. NCPPB 3959 | reverse complement strand
ATCGAGATGGTCGGTTTGCATGGTTGCGAGCGATGCATCAGTGCGTTGTTTGGATAACGGTGTGTCCGGTCATCTTCCCAACGCAAGTCGAGCATCGGGAATGCTTTTACCTGGGCCACCGACCAAAGTGCTGGAGCGGTGAGGGCACCGCGCGCTCGATCGACTCAGCTTTTGACTGCATCCACATGACACGACAATTCGATAACTTGGTTGTCTTGAGTGGTTGGACAGCGCGGATAGATTCAGGTGTAGAGCGGCTGATCTGCA
>NZ_JBWWVR010000059.1:0-275 GCF_056675575.1 Xanthomonas sp. NCPPB 3959 | reverse complement strand
ATGATCGTGGCGGTGTGGAGCGTGGCCTTGTTCGGCGTGTTCGCCAAACTGTTCCTGCCCGGCATCGCCAAGGGCTTCTGGGTGGCGATCTACCTGCTGCTGGGGTGGGCCGGCATCGTGGTGATCAAGCCATTCGTCGCTGGCCTGGACAGCACCGTGCTGTGGCTGATCGCCGCCGGCGGCGCGTTCTACACCGTGGGCGTCACCTTCTACGTGCGCAAATCGCTGGTCTACAACCGCGCCATCTGGCACGCCCACGTGCTGGGCGGCGCGCT
>NZ_JBWWVR010000058.1:0-298 GCF_056675575.1 Xanthomonas sp. NCPPB 3959 | reverse complement strand
CCCGCGCAGCTTCACCTGGTCGTCCAGTCGACCCAGAAACTCCAGCTGCCCGTCGTTACGCCAGCGCACCCGGTCGCCTGTGCGGTACAACCGTTCCCCAGCCTCGAACGGGCTCGCCACGAAGCGCTCGGCCGTCAACGCCTCCCGCTTCACGTACCCCTTCGCCACTCCCCATCCGCCGATGTACAGCTCACCCGCCACGCCCGGCGGCTGCAATTCCATCCGCGCGTCCAGCACGTACAGCGCCGTGTTCTCCATCGCACGGCCGATCGGCAGCATGCCGCTTGCCTGCACCTGG
>NZ_JBWWVR010000057.1:0-314 GCF_056675575.1 Xanthomonas sp. NCPPB 3959 | reverse complement strand
CGACCGGATCGAAGCCGAAGGCGACGCGCTGGATGGTGCCGCCATCTATCTCCCCGGGCCCACGCCGGGAACGCGGTTATACACGTGCCAGGACGGCAAGTATCTGTTGATCTACACACGCGACGGCGACGATGTGCTGATCCTTGCACTCGTCCCTGCGCGCTCCGATTGGAAGCCGACGTAGTAAAGCGATCTACAGCTCCATGACGTGTCGATGCTACCGCGCGGGGAGGCGCGACCGGTCGACGACATCGACAGCGCGCTACACCCCACCCAACGGCTGCAGGCACAACCAGATCGCGCACCAGTGCGAC
>NZ_JBWWVR010000056.1:0-357 GCF_056675575.1 Xanthomonas sp. NCPPB 3959 | reverse complement strand
AGATCCAGAGAGTCCAGGTCCGCCGTCGTGGCGGTCACCGTCGCTTCGGTGGGGCCGTAGGTATTCAATAGCCGCAGTGCAGGTGGCATGGCCGCATTCCAGCGCAGTACCCTTGCCGGCTGCGCCGCCTCGCCACCGATCACGCAAAGGCGCACACCCGCTCCCATGGCCGCCACTGCAGGCGGCAGCGTCTCCACCAGCACATGCCAGAAGGCGGTCGGCAGATTCAGTACGCTGATGCGCTTGCGCACAACCCAGGACCAGAAGCGCTCGCCATCGGTGATCGTCTCCTCGTCGCGCAGCACTAGCGTCGCACCATGGCACAACGCCATGAAGCACTCTTCGACATACGCATCA
>NZ_JBWWVR010000055.1:0-357 GCF_056675575.1 Xanthomonas sp. NCPPB 3959 | reverse complement strand
GGATCCAGAGAGTCCAGGTCCGCCGTCGTGGCGGTCACCGTCGCTTCGGTGGGGCCATACCCATTCAGGAGTCGCAGCGTAGGCGGCATGGTCGCATTCCAGCGCAGCACGTTCGCAGCTTGCACCGCCTCGCCGCCTATCGTGCACAAGCGCACACCCGCGGCCATGCGCGCCACGTCGGGCGACATCGTCTCCGTGAGCGCGTGCCAGAACGCGGTCGGCAAATTCAGTACGCTGATGCGCTTGCGCACAACCCAGGACCAGAAGCGCTCGCCATCGGTGATCGTCTCCTCGTCGCGCAGCACTAGCGTCGCACCATGGCATAGGGCCATGAAACACTCCTCGACATAGACGTCG
>NZ_JBWWVR010000054.1:0-386 GCF_056675575.1 Xanthomonas sp. NCPPB 3959 | reverse complement strand
CTCGCACTGGTGCGCGATCTGGTTGTGCCTGCAGCCGTTGGCAGTCAGCTGAATGCTGGTGTGAGCTAATGCTATTACTTGCGTTTTATGAACTTTGTTTACAAATAAACCGAGTAGATTTTAAGATGCAGGGGAGGAAGCCGGTTCATCACAACGTTTTGAGCAAAAAATGAACTGGCCGATATGCCGTAGTGAGTAGCACGACAAATATATCGTCGATAATGAGTGAAGGGTTATATGGTCGAGCGCGGCTTGAAGTAAATAAAAATTAAATTTTATTTTTTCTACCGAGTGGACTTCTATTCTTAAACGCGGTGGTCAGCAATCCGCCAGGTTGCTAAATATGATCGATGTGACTGGCATGGGTGAAAAATAAGGGAACTATC
>NZ_JBWWVR010000053.1:0-483 GCF_056675575.1 Xanthomonas sp. NCPPB 3959 | reverse complement strand
GCATTTGTTATGAATGCCGAATCTCACCGCCAACGCCCGCAGCGTCTTGCTGAGAGCGACCTAGCGACGATTTTCGCATCTCCGGCCTACGATCAATGGGCAGCCAACGAACCGCTGCTTTTTTGGGCCCCCTTGCTCGGACTCTACATGGGTGTCCGGGCATCGGAGGCGGCTGCGCTGTCTATCGACGACATCATCGAGCCCGCCGGACTGATGTGCATCGTGCTCAAGAATCGAGCTGCGACGGAATCGGAAGGCGCCACTGCCTCCAAATACCGAACTCGACAGAGGCATAGCACAGGGTCAATTCCGGTGCCGAAAGTGTTGCTTGATGCCGGGTTTCCGGACTACGTCGCAGCCATCAAAAGCAAGGACAGGCGGGAACTCTTTCCCACCAGCCAGAGGGAGCGAACAGCCGACACAGCCGCATGGCTTAGGAGCAAGTTCGCTCGATACTTGCGCTCTCATGGCATCAAAAAAAGC
>NZ_JBWWVR010000052.1:0-584 GCF_056675575.1 Xanthomonas sp. NCPPB 3959 | reverse complement strand
CGCCAGCCGCTCGATGCTTGCCGCCTCAAACAACCCACTGGCATACCCCCACGTCAGCCGCAGTCCCTCGTCGGTCTCCTGTACCGCTAGCTGCAGGTCGAACTTGGCCTGCTCGTAACCCTCGCCCAGCGAAGACACGTCCAGCCCGGGCAGCGCCAACGCCACCTGCGCGTTGTTGCGCATCGACAGCAACACCTGGAACAACGGCGCATGGCTCAGGCTGCGTACCGGCTTGAGCTCGTCCACCAGCATCTCAAACGGGATCTCCTGGTGCGTGTACGCCTCCAGCACGCGTTGTCGCGTGCTCGCCAGCAAACTTTCGAATGTCTCCTCCCCGCTCAGCTGCGTGCGTAGCACCAGCGTGTTCACGAAAAACCCGATCAACGGCTCCACGTCCTGGTGCACCCGACCGGCGATCGGCGTACCAATGACGATGTCTCCTTCCCCGCTCCAGCGCGCCAACAACCACGCCAGTGCTGCTTCCAGCACCATGAACAAGCTCGCATCGTGCCGTTGCGCCAGCGCCTGCAGGCCGGCCAGCGTCGCCACCGCGATGCCCTGCTCGATCCGGCCACCGGCAAAGT
>NZ_JBWWVR010000051.1:0-617 GCF_056675575.1 Xanthomonas sp. NCPPB 3959 | reverse complement strand
CGGCTTAATTCAGGCGTTAGGCCTCACATGGAAAATCTTGCAAATCTGACAATAAAGCTGCTGCAGAACGAGCTCTCCGAGCAGCAGTTCTTGGATGCGCTTGGCATCGCTCGCGAAGAAGTTGGGGCGTTTACGTCAGCGTTGGTCTCACGGGCCATCACCGATAAGAATGGCAGCGATCTCAATGACGCGGAGATGATCCGTTTAAAATTCGCGCTGCGCGAGCCACCACAGGGTTACGACTCAGAACTTGATTACTGGCACAACTTGCTCCTGCAAGACTGGCACCAAGAGCATGAGGAACTGATATCAGGCCTTCAAATGAAGGCTGATCCGTCAAGCATTCCTTATCTAACGGCAGCCATTGGGCTAAAGCCTTTGCTCGGGTACCTCGCCTATGACGACTATGGCGCCTACTATAAGAAATGCTTGTGGGCGCTACAGGCGATCGGGACGGATGAGGCGATCGAGGTGATCAGGTCGTGCACATCGTCCTCAGACCCAGCGCTCAATAATGAGGCTTCTTATAGGCTTAGCCGTCTAGGTTCCGTGCAGTGAGGCCTAACAATTCATTCAAGCCGAAGCCGCTTCGCGACTCGGCTTAATTTCAGAGTTAG
>NZ_JBWWVR010000050.1:0-639 GCF_056675575.1 Xanthomonas sp. NCPPB 3959 | reverse complement strand
AAGCCGAACGAGGCGAACTGCAGCAACCTGTCAGCGGGCACGATATTGCACTGCGCCTGCAGTCCATCCAGATACGCGGCAAGCGCGCCATGGCCGATGACCACACCCTTGGGCCGGCCGGTGGAGCCGGAGGTGAAGATCACATACGCAGGCGTCGCGCCGGTCACCACCACCTGCGGCGCATGCGCCGCCATCGCCTCCAGTTCCGCCATGAACGCTGGCGCATCCAGCGTCGTCGTCTCCACACCATCAAAGGCAAGCTCAGCCGCAAGATCAGACGTACTCAGTACCAACGCGATGCCAGCATCCTCGACCGCATCACGCAGGCGCGCTTGCGGATACGCCGGATCCAGCGGCACATAGGCCGCGCCTGCCTTCAGCACCGCCAGGGCGGCCAGCGGCTGGCGCCAGCCGCGCGCCAGACACACACCAACGCAGGCGCCTTCGCCGATACCGCGGGCACGCAACCATTGCGCCAGGCGGTTGGCCTGAGCCTCCACCGTGGCGTAATCGAGCATTACATCGCCATCGACCAACGCAGGATGCGCACCGGCACGCGTGGCGCACGCGGCAATGCGCTCGTGCGCCCATTCGCCATCGGCGATGACATACCCACTGCCCTCCCAGGCGTCGAGCAAG
>NZ_JBWWVR010000049.1:0-675 GCF_056675575.1 Xanthomonas sp. NCPPB 3959 | reverse complement strand
CATACGCTTCGGACTCGGTGAATCGACTGCTGCCGCCTGCGCTGCTGCAAGCGTGCAAGGATTTTGCTGCTGCCCATGGCGCCACACTTTTCATGGTGCTGGAAGCAGCGCTGGCGGCACTAATCGCGCGCTGGAGCGGAGAGCGCGACATCGCCATCGGCACGCCGATCTCCGGACGCGTCCGCCAGGAACTTGAACCGCTGATCGGCTTCTTCATCAACACGCTGGTTCTGCGCAATGATCTGTCCGGTGATCCCGATTTCCATACGCTGCTCGCGCGGACCCAGCGCTCCGCGCTTGAAGCTTATGCACACGAAATCCCGTTCGAATTGATCGTCGACGACCTCAGGCCCGAACGTAGCTTGGCCTACAACCCGCTTTGTCAGATCAAATTTATGCTGCAGCACGGAGCGGCGGAAGCATTGATGCTTCCCGACGCTGAAGTTGAAGTGATTGATGACAGCTCCGGCACCATTCGCTTTGACTTCGATCTCAACGCTTTCGACACCGACGACGGACTGCAGCTGCACTGGAGCTACCAAACAGCGCTGTTCGATCGTGAGACGGTCAAGCGCATGGCAAGCGGCTACGAGTCGTTGCTGGCGGCCCTCTTGCGCGAGCCGGGCAAGCCGTTCAACCAGCTCGCCGTGCAAGATGAAACCGTACACGAGGAAT
>NZ_JBWWVR010000048.1:0-883 GCF_056675575.1 Xanthomonas sp. NCPPB 3959 | reverse complement strand
CCTGCCGCGCCGGGCGCGGCCGATCCAGCGGCAGGCCATGCACCGCCGGCAGTCCCTGCAACCGCTCCCGCCAATAGCCCAGCGACGCCTCCAGCCCCGCCCCCTGCAAGCGCTCGCGCTGCCACGCCGCATAGTCCGCGTACTGCACCGACAGCGGCGCCAGCGCCGCCGCCTCTGCGCGCAGCGCGCTTGCATACAGCGCCACAAACTCACGTACCAACACCCCCATCGACCAACCGTCACTGGCAATGTGGTGCAGCGTGAACAGCACCGCATGCTCCTGTGGCCCAAGCCGCAGCACCCGACACCGCAGCATCGGCTCATGCGCCAGGTCAAAGCGCTGTCCCGCCTCCCGCTGCACCCGTGCCTGCACCGCTGCCTCCTGGTCGGCTGCGGGCAGCGCGCTCAAATCCTCTACCACCAGCGGCACCTGTGCATCGGCCACGATCACCTGCCACGGCGTGCCGTCCACCTCCCGATATACCGTGCGCAGCACCTCATGCCGGGCCAGCAGACCCGACAGCGCCTGACCCAGCGCCTCCACCGACAGCGCACCACGCAGCCGTAGCGCAACCGGCATGTTGTACTGCGTACTGCCCCCTTCCAGCCGGTCGATGAACCACAGCCGCTGCTGCGCAAACGACAACGGCAGCGCGCCATCGCGCGCCACCGTCGGGATCGGCGCATAGCCACTGGCCACCTGCCGGTCCACGTACACCGCCAACTCCCGCAGCGTCGCCTGCTCGAACAGCGCACGCACCGGCACCGACTTGCCCAGCACCCGCGCGATCTCGCTCACGATCCGCGTGGCCAGCAACGAGTGCCCGCCCAGCGCGAAGAAGTTGGCCTGCGCCCCGACCGGACCGACCTGCAGCACCCGCTC
>NZ_JBWWVR010000047.1:0-905 GCF_056675575.1 Xanthomonas sp. NCPPB 3959 | reverse complement strand
TCACTCACCTCGTACCAGCTGCTTCCCACCACCGCCTCGGTCGGCCCGTAGTGGTTGTAGATCCGCGCCTGCGGATACTTCGCCCGCAACGTGTGCGCCAGCTCCGCCGGAAACGCCTCTCCGCCCACCACGAACACGTGCGCGCCCAGCCGCGGCTGCGCATCCGACAGCGCCAGCAGCCCCTGCACGTGCGAGGGCGTCAGCCGCAGCAACCACGCCGGGGCCGTCGCCGCCTCCAGCGCCGCGGCCAGCCCAGACACCGCCTCCTCGCCCGGCAGCAGCTCCACGCAGCCGCCCACCAGCAATGGCACATACAGGCTCGGCACCGTCAGATCGAACGCCGGCGAGGTCGCCACCAGCGCACCGGCCAAATGCCCGGCGTAATAGTTTCCCCGCGCAAAGGCGCAGTAATCGGCCAGGCCGCGCTGCAGCACCTCCACGCCCTTGGGCATGCCCGTCGAGCCGGAGGTGTACAGCACGTACGCGCTGTGCTCGGCCGTTATCTCTACCGCCGGCGCCTGGTCCGGATAGGCCGACAGCCACGCCCCCTGCTCCGCCCCGTCCATGAACACCGTATCCAGCCCGGCAACCGACACCCCACCGCCGCTGTCGAGCAGGAGCACCAGCGCCTCAGCGTCGCGCAGGATCGCCTGCGTACGTGCCGGCGCCTGCCGTGGGTCCACCGGCACGTAGGCCGCGCCGCTCTTCATCACTCCCAGCAGCGCCACCAGCAGCGGCAACGAACGCTCCAGCGCCACTCCCACCCGCGCCCCCACGCCGATGCCCTGCTCGGCCAGCGCCTGCGCCAGCCGGTTGGAGGCACGGTCCAGCTCGCGGTACGTCAACTGCTGCGCACCGCACCGCACCGCCACCGCCTCCGGCGTCGCCGCCGCCTGCGCCTGCAG
>NZ_JBWWVR010000046.1:0-1216 GCF_056675575.1 Xanthomonas sp. NCPPB 3959 | reverse complement strand
TGACCTCCTCCCCGCGTTAGGCCCTCGCAGAACTGGAAAATTCGGCTTTGAGTGGGGAAGTGAATCGGGCGGCGAACTCGGCCGGCGGGACATCGCCGATCGATGAGTGCGTCCGGAAATGATTGTAATCGACCCTCCAGTTTTCGATCTTCTCACGGGCGTCGTCGAGCGACAGGAACCAGTGCGTGTTGAGGCACTCATCCCGGAAGCTGCCATTGAACGACTCGATAAAGGGGTTGTCGGTCGGTTTGCCGGGCCGGGAATAATCCATGGTCACCGCGTTGTCGTAGGCCCAGCGATCCATCACCATCGAGACGAACTCGCTGCCATTGTCGGTCTGGAGGCGCTGCGGTAGCTTGCGTTCGTGTCGCAGTCGTTCCATCACGGCCACCACGTCTTCGCCCTTGAGTTGCTGACCCACTTCGATGGCCAGACTTTCCTTGGTGAAGTTGTCCACAACGGTCAAGGCCCGGAAGCGACGTCCGTCGAATAACGCATCAGCCACGAAATCCATGCTCCACACTTGATTAGGACCCGTCAGCACCGTGCGCTCCAGGCGGTGGGCCGCCGCCTTGCGGCGGCGAGGTCGTTTGCGCCGCAGGTTGAGGCCAGCTTGGCAGTACAGTCGATACACACGCTTGTGGTTGGCCTTCCAGCCTTCCCGGCGCAGCAACACGAAGATCCGCCAGAAACCATAGCGAACCCGCACCGCAGCGATCTCTTCGATCCGTCGAAGTAGTGGTGCATCATCATTGTCCCGAGGTTGGTAATACCACGCCGAACGGCTCTGCTTGACGACCCCGCAAGCGCGGCGAACCCCGACGCGATACCGGTCGACCAGATGGCCCACGAGCGTCTTGCGCTGCGTGGGCCTCAGAACTTTTTTGACAGCACGTCCTGCAACATCACCTTGTCCAGGCTCAGATCGGCCACTAGCTGCTTGAGCTTGCGGTTCTCATCCTCAAGCTGGCGTAGCCGGCGCAGTTCGGCCACACCGAGCCCGCCAAACTTCTTGCGCCACGCATAGAACGTGGCCTGGCTGATGCCCATCTTGCGGCAGATCTCCTCGACCGTCGTGCCGGTCTCGGACTGCTTCAGGGCGAACGCGATCTGCTCTTCGGTGAACTTCGACTTCTTCATGGCGACGGGCCTCCTTGGGCCTGAGTGTCGCCGAATTTTCTAGGTCTAGCTGGTCTAAGTTATAGGGAGGAGGTCA
>NZ_JBWWVR010000045.1:0-1245 GCF_056675575.1 Xanthomonas sp. NCPPB 3959 | reverse complement strand
TGTAGCAACTGTGTTGTTGGAGGGGGGCTGACCGTTCTGGAAGCTGGACACGGGAGCGCCGGCCGCTGGTCAGCAGCCGGCGGCTCAAATTAGAGCGTAGACACACTCAGGTCGGGACGGTTTGGACGTCTGCGGCTTGAGCGTCTCGTGCTCGCGCGTTGAGGATGACGAGCATCTTTCGCATCGCCGCCACGACGGCGACCTTGCCGGGCTTTCCGCGTGCCCGCAGAGATCTATAAAACTCCCGGATCCGCGGCTCGTGCTGGATGGCAGACAGGCACGCCATGTACAGCACGTTGCGGACCTCGATCCGCCCGCCGCGGATCCGGCGCAGGCCGCGCATCTGTCCGCTGTCATGGGCGATGGGAGCCACGCCGACCAGCTTGGCAATCGCCTTCCCCTCGAAGGTTCCCAGCTCCGGCAGGTAGCTGGCGATCACCGCCTGCAAGGTGGCTCCGACGCCTTTGAACGAGCGCATCGCCTCCAGCTGCGGTTGTTGGCGGACCTGTTCGGCAATCTGCTGTTCCAATCGCACGCAGGTCTTTTTCATCTGCGCGATATTGGCCTGCAGCACGCGGCGCAAGCGCGTGTCCGTTACCTGCTCCAACTGGTTGTGTGCGCTTGTTGTCAGCTCCACGAGCTGCTGTCGCGCGCGCACGAACTCGCGCAGCCGTCGCCGCCAAGGCTCCATCGGTTGATAGGGACGCAGCTCCAGCTTTTCAGCCATGCAGGCGAGATTGATCGCGTCCAGACGATCTGTTTTTGCCGGCAGACCGGTGGCAGCAGCGAAGGCATGGCAGCGGCGCGCATCCGCCCGCACAACCCGGTGACCGGCGTCGAACAAAGCATCCAGTACCCGCTGTTCATAACCGCCGGAGGCCTCCAGGACGATCTGGCCAGCCTGCTGCGTTGTCAGCCAGGCCACCAACTTGCGACAGCCCGCTGGTGTGTTGTGGAACCGCATGCAAGCGCCGTGGTGGACGGCCACATCCAACATGGCCTTGCACACATCTATCCCGATGCCGTTCATGGGCGAACTCCGTTAGGCTTGAAGGGTCGAGAGCTCCCCTGCCTGCCCAGCCTTACGTCTACGAGTGGCAACTCTGGCAACTGTTCGGGCGACACAGGGGAGGAACCGGCGTGGGCACCCAGCTACAAGACGATCGGTAACGATCCAGGCTCTCACGGTGGCCCACGCCGGCTCTCGACGCCCAAACTGCCAGATTCCGAACAGATAAGGCTCTT
>NZ_JBWWVR010000044.1:0-1250 GCF_056675575.1 Xanthomonas sp. NCPPB 3959 | reverse complement strand
ATGAGCAACACCGTCTACATCGGCGCGAAAGAATATTTCCCCGGCATCGGCAAGATCGGCTTCGAAGGCCGCGACTCTGACAACCCGCTGGCCTTCAAGGTCTACGACGCCAACAAGCAGATCGGCGACAAGACCATGGCCGAGCATCTGCGCTTTGCGGTGGCCTACTGGCACAGCTTCTGCGGCAACGGCGCCGATCCGTTCGGTCCGGGCACGCGTGCGTATCCGTGGGATGTGGGCGCTACCGCACTCAATCGCGCCGAAGCCAAGGCCGATGCCGCGTTCGAATTCTTCACCAAGCTCGGCATGCCGTACTACTGCTTCCACGACGTGGATCTGTCGCCCGATGCCGACGACATCGGCGAGTACGAAAGCAACCTCAAGCACATGGTCGGCATCGCCAAGCAGCGCCAGGCCGACACCGGCGTCAAGCTGCTGTGGGGCACCGCCAACCTGTTCTCGCACCCGCGTTACATGAATGGTGCGTCGACCAACCCGGACTTCAACGTGGTGGCGCGTGCGGCGGTGCAGGTCAAGGCCGCGATCGATGCCACCGTCGAGCTGGGCGGCGAGAACTACGTGTTCTGGGGCGGCCGCGAAGGCTATGCCTGCCTGCACAACACCCAGATGAAGCGCGAGCAGGACAATATGGCGCGCTTCCTCACCCTGGCGCGCGACTACGGCCGCGCGATCGGCTTTACCGGCAACTTCCTGATCGAGCCCAAGCCGATGGAGCCGATGAAGCACCAGTACGACTTCGACAGCGCCACGGTGATCGGCTTCCTGCGCCAGCACGGCCTGGACCAGGACTTCAAGCTCAACATCGAAGCCAACCACGCCACGCTGTCGGGCCACAGCTTCGAGCACGACCTGCAGGTGGCATCCGATGCCGGCCTGCTCGGCAGCATCGATGCCAACCGCGGCAACCCGCAGAACGGCTGGGATACCGACCAGTTCCCGACCGACCTGTACGACACCGTCGGCGCGATGCTGGTGGTGCTGCGCCAGGGCGGGCTGGCACCGGGCGGTCTGAACTTTGATGCCAAGGTGCGCCGCGAGTCGTCCGACCCGCAGGATCTGTTCCTGGCGCATATCGGCGGCATGGACGCGTTCGCACGCGGGCTGGAAGTGGCCAATGCGCTGCTGACCTCCTCGCCGCTGGAGCAGTGGCGCGCCGAGCGTTACGCCAGTTTCGACAGCGGTGCGGGTGCGGCATTCGCCGATGGCACCAGCACGCTGGTGGATGTGGC
>NZ_JBWWVR010000043.1:0-1280 GCF_056675575.1 Xanthomonas sp. NCPPB 3959 | reverse complement strand
CGTGCGTATGCACAGCTGTTGGTGCAGATCGTCGAGCGTCCCGAGGCGACGCTGGCGACGCTGCCGCTGATTGAAGAGCAGGAGCGCACGGCACTTGCGAAGCGTAACGCCGACAAGCGCCCTTTCCCGGCTCGCGGTTTCCACCGGCTGTTTGCAGGTCAGGCTGTAGCGACGCCTGACGCGCTCGCCGTCCGCTGTGGCGAGTCGCAATTGACGTATCGCGAACTAGACGATGCTTCCAGCCGATTGGCGCACGATCTTCGCAATGTGGGTGTGGAAAGCGGTGCACTGGTCGCCCTGTGCCTGGAGCGCGGTGTCGATCTGCCGGTAGCGATTCTCGGCGTGCTGAAGGCCGGCGCGGCGTGGTTGCCGTTGGATCCAACCTATCCCGATGCGCATCTGCAGTACGTGCTGGAGGACAGCGGAACATCGCTCGTGCTTGGACACGCTGCAACAGCCGAGCGTCTGTCGGCGCTTGGCGTGCCGGCGCGGATGCTGGATGCATCCGACATCTCGCACTGGCCGCAGAGCGCTCCCGAGATTCCGGACGAGTTGCCGGCCGATCTGGCCTATGCGATCTATACCTCAGGCAGCACTGGCCGCCCCAAGGGCGCGCTGATCGAACACCGGTCGCTGTCAAACCTGGCGATGAATCTCGGCCCCGACGGTATCGCCGATGGCATCTTTCACGGCTGTTGGGCATTGATCGGCTCGCATGCCTTCGACGGTTCGATCAAGGGATTGTTGCAGTTGGCATGGGGTGGATCCTTGCTAATCGTGCCCGATGCCGTGAAAACCGATCCGGCGATGCTGCGCGCACTCTTGCAATCGCAACAGGTGGACCTGATGGATTGCACGCCGTCGTTACTGGAGTCTTGGCTTGCGGCGGGTCTCGAGGATTGCCTACCGAACATCGTGATCGGCGGCGAGGCAATTACTTCCAGGTTGTGGCACGAGCTGATTGCTTGGCAATCGCGTACAGGGCGCGTGGCGATCAACGTTTACGGTCCGACGGAATGTTGCGTGGATGCGACTTGGAGTCTGGTCCAGGGAGAGGCTCCGACAATCGGCCGCAATCTAATCAACGTCGAGTGCCGCGTGCTGTCGTCTGCTGGCATGCAGCAGCCGATCGGCGTATCCGGTGAACTGTGCATCGGCGGAGTCGGGGTGGGGCGTGGCTATCATCGTCGTCCGGCGCTCACCGCCGAGCGTTTCGTACATCTGGACGGTGAGCGGTGGTACCGCACAGGCGACCGGGTGCGCTGGCGTAACGACGGGCA
>NZ_JBWWVR010000042.1:0-2409 GCF_056675575.1 Xanthomonas sp. NCPPB 3959 | reverse complement strand
GCCGAAAGGCTAATGGAGGATGTCATGAACAGGTTAGTAAATATCTTAGCGGTGGTTGTAACTATTTTCGCTTTAACATATTCAAAAGAAGCTTTCGCCCAGCTTCAAATATGCTCCAACAGTGCCGTGCCGGAAGGATACGTAAAAACTGCTTTACAGCGCGCTACCAACTGTGGTTCAGGTCTGGCATGGACGGTGGAATCCCCGAGTGAAGGGAAGTTGATTTGCCGTAGTTCAAAGATACCTGATCCTTATGTAATTACTCCGTATGGAGACAACAATACGACTGTTTGTGGCGAGCCGCGAGTACGTATCAATGCTGCCCGTAACAACATCACGATATGCTCTGACTCACCCATAGCTAAAAACTATGTGATAACAAACGTGAGTTCAGTTCCGCAAGGCTGCTTAGCAGGGCAATTTACGATCCAGCAGGCTCGTAACGGCATACTGGGGTGTGGGAATAGCCCCACACCAGAGGGGTACGTATTTACCTCAAATAGTGACTCCTTAAATTGTGGTTCTCTACTTGGCAAGACGCGCCGATATGAGCTGCCACGAAACCAGATGCTGATTTGCGCTGACTCGCCAGTGCCTAGCGGTTATGTAATAACTCAGGCGTACAACAATAATGGCCAAACTTGCGATCTAGGACAATATTTTATCCAGGTTCCATACACAGGGATTGTAGTTTGCCCCGTATCTCCAATTCCAGGTGGGTGGTACCAATCTGGAACGACCTCTACAAATTCATGCACTAGCAACTTTCCGTCCGGAATCGTCCTTGCGAAAAATCCAGCTCCTCCAAGTCCGCCCCTTACACCGACCCCTACACCGACCCCTGGCCCGACCCCTTCAGTATTTGGAGCGCTTATCGGCATGGGCAGTAAATGCCTCGATGTGGAAGCGGGGGCTAAGTCAAACGGTGCATCAATTCAGCAGTATTCTTGCAACGGCAACGAACAACAAGTTTGGTCACTTGAAGCTGGTACAGGTTACTTGCGAAGCGTTCCAAGTCAGCGCGTACTTGATGTAGCGGGATACGGAACATCGAATGGATCCGTACTTCAACTATTTGACCAGTTGGGCGGTAAAAATCAACAATGGAGTTTCACATTTGCATCAGTTGTCGGTATCAATGGGAAAGTTCTGGATGCCGTTAACGGCTCTAGTGCTAATGGCACCAAGCTGCAGCTATGGGATTGGTTGGGTAATACTCAGCAGCGATGGAACTATGATCCAATCAGCGGTGAAATTCGGGGGGTTGGTGGGAAATGCTTAGATGTTGAAGGTGGTTCTACGGCCGACGGTGCAAATGTACAACTATGGGACTGCAATGGCTTCCCGCAGCAAAAGTGGAAACTTGGGCGTAACGGCTCAGTGCAGTTTGGTGGTAAATGTTTGGAAGTCGCTAATGGTCAAGCAAATAATGGATCTCCAATTAGAATGTGGAGTTGCAACGACGGTGCACATCAGCAGTGGCAGCTAATCGGAGAGCTTCGAAGCAATGCAAGCAATAAGTGCCTTGCCGATCCTGGCCGTGGCTCGGTGAATGGGTCTAGGACATATATCTGGGAATGCACCGGAGACGCCAATCAAGTCTGGTCATATTCGGGATTCTAATCGGCAGTAGACTTTTTTAAAAAGCCTTAGATGGTGCCAGGGATACCCTGGCGCCATTCAAATTCAGAAAACCAGGTATGTCCGTTTTACTTTAAGTGGCATTTAGCATGTAGCGTGTCCCAATATTTGACCGAGTACTGGGCGGATGTTATGGGAGGCCAAGAAGTTGTCAGTTATTTCACTCGAATTTATCTCTGACGCATCTTCACGCTAGAGCTTGGTCTTCAACACCGCCTCGAACGCCGCATCCGGCGCAATGCTGTCGGAGAGCACGATCACCGTATGCAGCTGGCCCTTGGCCTGCACGCTGTACTCGAAGCCCACCGGCGTGCCGCTGCGGCTGAAGACCTCGATCTCGCTGTACTCGCCGAGCTGGCCTTCATAACTCTCGCGCTCGAACCCATGCTTCTTGGCGAAGTTGCCGGCCGCCGTGTGTGCGCCTTCCCACACCGCGTCCTCGTATTTGATCGGCTGCAGCAGGCTGACCAGCTGAGTCGCGCATGCGGTGGTGCTGGTCACGCCGTAGCCATCGTCTCGCCCATCAACGGGATCTTGCTCACGTTGCGCTTGGGCGTGGCGGTGACCGTGCAGCCAAGCTGCTGCAGATCGGCAAGGTTGAAGTGTTCGGCCTCCGGTCGCGGCGCGCTGGCGGTGCCAGCGCCGTTGCAGGCAGACAACACGCTTACAAGGGCAAGCGGCAAACAGGTGCGTAAGGAAAGGTTCGACATCGCCGGCTCCTACACCCCCTTCCTGCTGGTCGCCCTCGACGGCACCTGGCGCTGGGCA
>NZ_JBWWVR010000041.1:0-3419 GCF_056675575.1 Xanthomonas sp. NCPPB 3959 | reverse complement strand
TTCGCGGCTCGGCTTAACTCAGGTGTTAGGCCACACTGAAAGGAATCTCGTATGTCAATGATTGGAAACTTCGTTGCTATTCCTCCAAATCAGCTAGCCGCGCTCGTTGCTGATCCGGATTTGATCTCATCGGTCCTCTATCCAGAGGATGGCGGGGTCGAGCCAGCCAATCATCTAGACATTGATAAGACATGGCACGCCATTCACTACACCCTCAATGGAAAGACGTGGGAGGGTGAGGAGCCGCTTTCGCTGGCTATCCTAGGTGGTGAAGCGATTGGAGAGGATGTTGGTTACGGTCCCGCCCGTTACTTGGATCCTGCGCAAGTTAAAGCGGTTGCGGCCGCATTGTCTGCCATCACCCCTGAAACCTTTGGCGCCAAGTTCGATCCGACCGCAATGGATGCTGCGGAAATCTATCCGCAGATTTGGGAGAGTGACGGACCTGATGGCTTGGAGTACGTATTGCACTATTACAATCAGCTAACCTCGTTCTATCAGGCCGCAGCGGAGCGCGGCGATGCAGCGCTTCTCTACCTCAACTAGGGTGTGGCCTAACAATTCATTCAAGCCGAACCCGCATCACGTTCGCTAACTTCGGGTCGTTCTGGGTAACATCGACTTCGGTGCCAATCCAGTGCGGGTCGGCTTAATTCAGGCGTTAGGGCTCACAACGGACATATGAGAGAACCGTGGACAGCTATGGCGCTATTGCTTGTGGCGGCCTTCGTTCCGCTCGCTGCGGTGATTGGGACACGCTTGTATCCCGCGCTCCGCCCGCCTAAGCACAGACCGCTAGCATTCGTGCTCGGCGGGCTGTTCGCCATTTCGCTTGGGGCGCTCTCGACCTTTGCTGTGTTGTCTGAGATGGGCTCCGGCGTATTTAGCGTCTCGACGCGGTACTCCGGGCTGCTTCATGCAGACTCGACGCAGCGGCCGTTGGAGTACTGGGCCTTCGTCCTCCTTTTCTACGGCATGGGCGTCTTGTTGTGCGGGTTCGGCTTGGCCAGCATTGGGTTATGTTTCAACCGACTTAAGGGCAGTGAGCCCTAACTATTCGTTCAAGCCGACACCGACACCGCTTCGCGGCGCGGCTTAACTCAGGTGTTAGACCGCACGAAACACTCCCAGCTCTCCGTCAAGGAATGTTTGAAATGGAACTCCCGCCTGCCGCTCTGTCCATATTGATTAAGGCTGAAACTGTCGTCCAGCAGCAGCTGGAAGCCTACAACGCACGAGACTTGGAAGGTTGGCTCGCAACCTACAAGGCAGACGCAGAACAATACCTGCTGCATGCAGGCCTCTTGGCTTCCGGCCATGAAGCCATTCGGAAGAGAATGATTGATCGCTTCAACGATCCGGCGCTGCATGCCGAGCTGGTTTCACGTACTGTCATGGACAACATCGTCATTGACCACGAGTTCGTTACGCGCACATTTCCAGACGGGCTAGAAACAGTGGAGATGATCTGCATCTACGAAGTAGACGCAGGACAAATTGTCAAAGCAACTTTCGCTATCGGGCAGGCTAGGCCAAAGGTATGAACGTGCGCTCTAACCCTTCCTTCAAGCGGACGTGCCTTCGGCACGCCGCTTAAGTCAAACGTTAGGCCTCATTCCAACCTACATGCAATGGCTTGAGACAAAAATCCCGCCGCCGGTTGTCATGGTGCTCTTGGGCGTTGCCGCGTTCGGTGCAGCATACTTCATGCCCGTGCTCTCGTTCGAGCTTCCACTACGCACACCCGTCGCTGTTGCTCTAGCCGTTGTGGGCTTGGCGCTCAACATTCTTCCCAAACTCGCCTTTCAGCGCGTCGGTACTACGGTCAACCCACTCAGGCCGGCCTCAGCCACGCACCTGGTCACATCTGGCATTTATCGCTACACCCGCAACCCAATGTACTTGGGCCACTCCATGATCCTCTTGGGCTGGACGCTCCACCTCCACAATGCGGCCACGCTCATGGCCGTCCCTGCCTTCATGCTCTACATCACGCGGTTCCAAATTCAGCCGGAGGAGCGGTATCTGTCCGCTCGCTTCCCGGACACGTACGCTGCATTCTGCAGGCAGGCCTCGCGCTGGCTATGAGGCCCAATAATTCATTCAAGCCGAAGCCGCTTAGCGGCTCGGCTTAATTCAGGCGTTAGAACTCACCCGGACTATCCCGATGGCCGAACCCTACAAAGATCGCATCGTGGCCTACTGCATGGACGTTGGCGTGCGAATTCCGTCTAGATTTCATCGACACTCTGCCAACCGCTATGCGGCAGTAGACTTGGAACAAATCCCCCCTAAGCTCATAGCCAAGACTTGGTTCAATCGAGAGGACGTCGCCTATTACCTCTCCAATCTTGCGACCGGCAGGCCCATGCGCGTTCTTGACTTCAAAGATCGCTGCGATCTCGTTTTCAATGGTGTCAGCTTCACCGCTGGTAGTGATTTCTAACAATTCATTCAAGCCGAAGTTGCTTCGCAACGCGGCTTAACTCAGGCGTTAGGCCGTGGTGGAGCAAATGCGTTGGTGGTTGCCGCTTCGGTGGGTTCGCAGGCGTGCATGCGGTTGGCTCCGGACAGCAGTCATCACCGTTGCTGGTTGCGGTAAGTTCGGTGCTTCGCCTTGGCACGTCGTTCCCGCGCTGCGCTCGGTGCAGTTGGCTTCGATGGCATCACGCGCCGCTGCATCGCTGGGCAAGCTCCATCCCACAAGCTGTGGCAAACTCGGTCCAGGCGGCAGTGCTGGGGAGCACGGTTGCGGTCTCAACCGTTTCGGCCACTCACTGCCTAACAACTCATTCAAGCCGACGTTGCTTCGCAACGCGGCTTAATTCAGGCGTTACGCCGCAAGGCAGAATATGCGCGCACTCCTTCTCGTGGCTACGGTCATCGGTGGTCCACTGCTGTTGCTCTATGCATCACGCTTCTCGCCGGACAAGCCCATCTCTTGGTTTGCCTTGTGGCCTCGCTAGCATCTTGGAGGCCAATTCATCTATACCTGATCCGACACTGGATGGCTCATCCTGAGCGGGTCCGTGCCGTCAAACTGAATGCGTCGCATGTTGCGTTTCAAGCCAAGACACTTGCCGGAGGTCTTTTCCTTGCCCTTTGTTTTGTCATGGGCATGCTAATCACTACTACACTCGGCAGCAGCGCAGTCGAGCGTGGCACTGTAATTTCAGCTCGCGGATCGCGTGGGTGCACCAATGTTACGGTCAAGACGGAAAAAGCTGGCGTCGTCAGGCTATGCGCCGGCACGCGTTACAGCAGTGGCTCCGCTATTGCCGTCAAAGTGCGCAGGTCGTGGGCCGGACGCTATGTCGAGTAGCGGCCTAACAATTCATTCAAGCCGAGCCCACATCAGGGCGGCGCCTAAGTGCGCGCCTTCCGCTATATTTGCACCCAGTCGCCGCCCTGCTGCGGGC
>NZ_JBWWVR010000040.1:0-3616 GCF_056675575.1 Xanthomonas sp. NCPPB 3959 | reverse complement strand
CTCGCGGCTCGGCTTAACTCAGGTGTTAGGCGGCCATGAAACAAATCTGGCGTTTCGTAGCGATATCACTAGGTCCAGGGATTGCTCTATTCCTTGCGTTTGTGGGTTACATGGCATTCGACGTCTATGTGCGCGGCAACTGCGATCCGAAGTTTGGATGCTTCGGCAGCATTCACTTCGCTGGCTTCATAACCGGACTCATGCTTATCTGCTCATTGTCGGGACACCTCATCGCGTGCTTTGTCTTTCACAGGACAGTCCGTTTTCTGTCTGGCTTGTGGCTCTTTGGCATCGTCGTCGCACTAAGCCTCGGTCAAGGCGCATTAGCTGCTTCAATGGGGTGGCTGCTGCTCGGAGACTCGGTCACAGGCATGATGGCAGCGTGGGCGGCTATTTCTTGCGTTGTAGCGCTAGTCGTTCTATATCTAGTGCGTATCTGGCCGCCTAACAATTCATTCAAGCCGATGCCGCTTCGCGGCACGGCTTAATTCAAGCGTTAGGTAGCAGATGAGACAAAAGCCGTGTCCAACTTGCGGAAAGCCAATCACGTTCTCTTGGGCGGACTTGGTCTTTCTGAACAACTGGGGCAAAGCCAATTTGTTCTGCCTTGGCTGCAGGACATCTTGCACCATCTGTAATGCCGCCTCGCAGATCTCTTTTGTCCTCTCTGTTGGGGGAGCCGCGCTGCTATACGTCCTGCTATTCAACACCGGTTTGATACTCCTACCGGAATACGCAAAAGCAATCTTTTTAGTAGTTTCGGTGCCGGTGGTTATGCTTACTAGGGCACTCGCAACCGAGCGCTTCGCAGAGCTGGCAGTAAAGTGAGGCTGCTACCTAACAACTCATTCAAGCCGAAGTTGCTTCGCAACGCGGCTTAATTCAAGCGTTAGGCCGTGGTGGAGCAAATGCGTTGGTGGTCGCCGCTTCGGTGAGTTCGCAGGCGTGCATGCGGTTGGCTCCGGACAGCAGTCATCACCGTTGCGGGTTGCGGTAAGTTCGGCGCTTCGCCTTAGCACGTCGTTCCCGCGCTGCGCTCGTTGCAGTTGGCCTCGGTCGCATCACACGCCGCTGCATCGCTGGGCAAGCTCCGTCCCGCAAGCTGTGGCACACTCGGTCCAGGCGGCATGCTGGGGAGCATGGTTGCACCATCCAACCTTTGCGGCCACTCACTGCCTAACAACTCATTCAAGCCGAAGTTGCTTTGCAACTCGGCTTAATTCACGCGTTAGGCGCCAATAGGAGAGTTCTGTGAAACCGTATGGATCCGCAATTAGCTATGACACATCCAACCATCCGATCAGGATGATCATTGACTCGTCACGTTACGAGGCAATCAGGCACAAGTTCGTAACGGACTATGGACTGCGCCCAGTTTCAGAAGAAACTGACTTGGCAAACAACTCTGTAGTCGCAACGCTTCATGAAAGCGTTGATGAACACACCTTCCTTCGTCATCTTCAGACCATGCCCCCTGAACAGTACGAAGAACTAGAAATTCCTCAGGAATGATCGAGCCTTAGGCGGCATCGTTTGGCGCCTAACGACTCATTCAAGCCGAAGTTGCCTCGCAACTCGGCTTAATTCAAGCGTTAGGCCGTGGTGGAGCAAATGCGTTGGTGCATGCTACTTCGGTGAGTTTGCTGGTCTGCGCGTGGTCGGCTCCGTGGCGCAGTCATCGCCACTGCTCGTACCGGTAGGTTTGGTGCTTCGCCGTCAAACGTTGTTCCTGCGCTGCGCTCATTGCATTTGGATTCGGCAGCATCCTGCGCCGCTGCATCGTTGGGGCAAGTTCCATCCCGCAAGCTGTGGCACACTCGGTCCAGGCGGCAGTGCTGGGGAGCATGGTTGCACCATCCAACCTTCGCGGCCACTCACTGCCTAACAACTTATTCAAGCCGAAGTTGCTTCGCAACTCGGTTTAATTCAAGCGTTAGGTACCACCAGAAGCTTCTGTGCTCATCCGGTTTTCTACTCTTGCTACTGACTCGGATTCAGGTTGCGCTGGCGGAGTGCTCGTTGCCGCGCATACGCTTCGCGATGATGGCGACCTCTCTGCCCAAGAGCATGAGACGCTCCGCACGGCCTTGGCTTGGTTCAATGACCACCTGCCCGTACCAACTGCACTGGCGAACCCCGAGCATCGGCGTGCCATCTCCTGGTTCAAGCTGGCGGCGGACGAGGCAATCCAACGGATGTGGCAGCTAAAGACCTTGCTGGACCTGCACGGACACCACGTCAATGTGCTGCGGACGTCAGACCCGGGTACAGTTGTGTATCAGGACGATTGGCAGGTTATCGCCAAGCCGTACAAGGGGCAGCGCCTCTAGTTCTTCGGGGCTGTGCCTAACAATTCATTCAAGCCGAACCCGCTTCGCGCGTCGGCTTAATTCAGGCATTAGCTCTAAGGACAAACGATGGACGTCATATCTTCTATCCCAAGTCTATTCAACTTCCAGAGGGAAGGTATATCTCGGGATGGCTTGATGAAGCGATATGCAATTCTCTTTGATCGCATCATCTTCAATCGCCATGGCGCCCCGATCGGTAGTTTCGGTATAGAGTCACTGGCAGAATTTGTATCAATGCTTATATCAACGGGTGAATCTCTCAAAGGCCGGAAATCGCTTGGAAAAAATAAACGTTTTCAGAGTCTATTCGTAGATTGCTGGGATGTTGTTAAAGATGCTGAGCGCTTTGAGTCGATCAGATATGACGTAGTTCCGGAGGAAGCTCGAAGCAGGTTGGGCGAGTTTTGTTTCTCGGAGGTTCGACGAGTAAATGGCCTTCCCGCTGACTCATATGCCTTCGACATCGACGATGTAAAAGAGCTGAGCGGCGATCTCTATGCTGATATTGGCCTTAACATATTGGCAGGGGCAGAAGGGCTAGACATAATCCCAAACTATTCGCCACTCATTGGGCGCGCCCTTGAAAATGAAGTTGTCCTCGCAAATGGGCAATGCCATGAATTATTCAACGGCGGATTGCTTGTTCCTGACTTTGACAGCTTCAGTTGGGACGAGGTGTTGGAATTAAGAGAAGACAAGTACGTAATAGCCTTTCGTACGGCGGTTTACGAATTAATGAAAGGCGGGACGTCGTTTGACAGCGCCCTTCAACAGAAAGTTCAAGCTGATTTGTGGGGGCTGGCAGATGATGTGAGACCAAACGTTCGGCAATCGATTCTGGCCGGAATTGGCTCGAATCTTCCGTCACCGATAGTCGTCAATCCTATCGGCGTCGGGCTGGCTCTGAAGGATATCTCGGATAACAGAATCAGAGAGAACAGATATGGGCACGTCTTCTTCATTCAGAGTGCTAGGCGGCGTCGGAGCTAACCAGAGCATCAAGCCGACGTCCACGCCTCCGCTGCGCTCTGGCATGGCCGCAGCTTATGCTCGACGTTAGGCCGTGGTTGAGCAAGTAGGTGGGTGGCTCCGGCTTCTGTCAGTTCACTGGCATGCAGGCGGTCCGCTCCGGGCAGTCGTCATCAGCGTTGCTGGTTGCGGCAAGTTCAGTGCTTCGCCCTCGTACGTCACTTCCGCGCTGCGCTCATTGCCTTTGGCTTCGGTGGCATCACGCGCCGCTGCATCGCTTGGCAAGCTCCATCGCG
>NZ_JBWWVR010000039.1:0-4166 GCF_056675575.1 Xanthomonas sp. NCPPB 3959 | reverse complement strand
TGTGCTTGCGGTGCTGCGAGGTGTTCGAAAGGTTACTTTGCCAGGTAGGCGTTGATTGAGGAGAGATGGCAGATGTTCGGCATTAGGCGTGCTGGTGATGCTCATGATTGAATTCCGAAAGGGTGGAGAAGGGCGTTGAGGTTTGAGCCGGCTGCGTCAGTCGTTTGGCCTACGTCTTCAGTTGCCCAACAACGGGGGTCGAAGCAGGCGACATAGCGGCGGCGGTGGCGACAGCACCGCAACAAGGTTGCAAAACCGGACATAAGGGCAGGGCACGGTCAGGGGTAAAACTTGCTCGGGTCCGCCAAACACTCCGAAAACTGGCCACGCTCATACTTGGGCAACTCGACCGGCGGCTTGTATTTCGCCAGAATTCTGATCTGCGTGGCCCGGGCAAGCTTTGGCTTCTTGTGGAAATACGCGTCGTGCAAGACGGGCACGTTCTTCCGCAGCGAGTGGCCGGTGATGAGGGCGATGTCCTGGTCGGACACGTTCTTGTGGTGAAGCTCGGTGGCAAGCGTGTGGCGGAAGGCGTGAGCGCCGATCCCCTTTCCGAAGCCCAAGGTCTTCATGTAGCTGCTGAACTGGTTCACCGCGCCTTGGCTGTAGCGCGCATTGGTCTCACCCGTTTCCCGGTTCACGCCCGCAGACAAATGCGGAAAGAGTCTGGGATGGCCAGTAGCCTTGATGTCCTCAATGAAATCCAGGAAACCAGCATCCAGCAATGGTTTGGGGATGGGCAGGGTGCGAACTGCCGCTTTGCCTTTTAGGCTTTGACGGCTCCTGTCTCGGTCCTTATGCCTGAGATCGGCGTCGACCGTTTTTTGGATGCGGATACACCAGACCTTGGCTTCTTCGACGATGTCGGTGACCTTCAACTGGGCGAGCTCGTTGATGCGCGCGCCTGTATAGAGCGAGATCATGGGCAGCCACCACCGATGCGGATACTTCTTGGCCCAGGCCGGGAACGTCTTGGGTGAAAAGATGCGCTGAAGCTCTTCCTCGTCGAACAAGCGCTCGGGTTTGTTCGGGTCCACGACTAGGTCTTTCTTGATTTCCGGGAACGCGTCCATCGGCGACATGGGAATCGCCTTGGCTTTTACCAGCTTGCTGAAGAAGGTCACCAGGAACCGCCGGTGCTTCTCCAGCGTGGCGGGAGCGGGCGGCGACACGCCCAGCTCTTTGCCAAGGGCAACCGCCTGTTCGACCGTGTAATCCCGATACTTGGGATCGGACAGCAGAAGTGGGGGTGCCCAACGCATCAGGTCCCACAGCCTGTAGATGTGAGCATGGTCGATGCGCGACACAGGAACGTCACCGCAGGCAATCCGCAAGAGCTTCAGCGACCGAGCCGTGTCTTCGACGGTCTCTTTGGCCAGGCCGCACCGCTCGCGGTGCCCGAGGTAGTCCGAGATCTCGACCGAGAGCAAGCGCGCCGGCGATCCGAGTGGCAGTGGCTCTGGGTAGAGCGTCCGATTCTTACTGAGGCGCACTCTACGGGAGCGCTCATCCGCGCGGTCAAAGAGTTCTAGTGCGTGGATCGCGGCTTCGCGACCCGTGATGTTGATTTCGGTCGCTCGGATGTTGCCAACATGGACATCCTTGATTTGTAGGAGCCCAAACGGGGAGGTGATGTAATCGCGGAGCTGTTGCTGGACGATAGAGGACATTGCTTGCTTCCATTTTTTCAATGGAAGTAGTGATAGAACAGCCCGGGAATTCGTCAATCAAAACGGGCAATTTTTTACTTTTCCTGAAGCAAACTCTACCGTAAAGGCCCAGCCTGAATTTCTGCCAAAATTATTATGTCTGGTTTAAGTGCGGTGGTCCTATATAATTCAATGGTTTAGCGGCGCGTCGGGGAATAATTTGGAGTGGTTTGCCCTGTCATTACTGTACTGTTTAATGCAAATAGACTAACTAAAAGAGCCCTTATGTTAGTTTTTAAGGTGTACCGTTCCTAAATGAGGTGCTGAGATGTTAGTATTATCTCGGAATATAATGCAGCTGAAAACGGGAGTTAACTAACATGGACCACTTCGAGGGCGTGGTGCTCGATTACCTCCGAGCGGACCGCGCGCTGTTCGTCAACAGCCAGTGCTGCATCCAGCTCAACGAGGGCGCCAACCCGGACACCAGTGGCCCGCACTGGTATCTCGATACCTGCCGTTAGGCTTAATGAGCAAGGGGCTTAGGGGTAACTTGACGGCCCCCAAATCCGTCCTAATCTGCGTGCTCACTTTAGGGCTCGGCGGATGGAATCTCATAGAGACACATCATTTTCATATGAATTTTTAAAGAACAATGGCCGTGTCAGCACCCGTAGCCAACCCACTGCGGAAGCGCTGGCTGAACAGATTTGGGGGCCATCGATGCGCGATGTTGTGGACTCTTTTGCGCCTTGGCTCGCTCCCAGCCTCGAAGAATGCGTTGAGATAGAGCGAAGCATGCTTGCGCTGAAGAGACTTGCTGAAGAGCCGACCGGGTCAGCTGACCTGGAATTGCGCAAGAAGGAAGTCTCTCGCCACTCTAAAGTGGTTGGGCGGTGCGAGGCGATGGTGCGCCCAATGATTCCCTTTCAGTCCGCCATGGAGGCATTCGAATTAGATCACTTTCAGAGCCTGGGAGGCATGGCTGGCATAGGTCCTTCGAAGCATGACTACCTTGGGTTGCATTGCAAGCCTTTGCGCGCATCTACCTCTCGTCACGGGGGCATTTTGCTCACGTTGTGTGCATCCAGGTGGGGCGGCCGAATCGAACACGCAATGTTTACTCTCCCCATTGTTCTTCCGAGAGAGGGTGGGCAGTATAGTCCGCTGCACTGCGTCGCCGTCCAACGGGTGCTATCCGCCAGGATGGACGGATGGGTAACTACGGAGGATACGATTCTCCCCGCCGACTCTCTCTATTTGCAACGCCTGTCATTGCAGGGTTAAAGCGAGTATTGATGAGGTGCTGGTAGGCAACCTCGGGACCAGCCTTCTCTGACCTGCCCCCACTGAGCCGTACCAGCTGAAGCTATAAAGTCCGTGAACGCAAGAGGACGGACATGAAGAAGAGCAGATTCAGCACCGAGCAGATCATCGGGTTTATCAAACAGGCCGACGCGGGCATGGCCGTGGCAGAGTTGTGCCGTCGGCATGGTTTCAGCCCGGCCAGCTTTTATCAGTGGCGGGCCAAGTACGGGGGGATGGAGGCCGACGAGGCCAAGCGGCTGAAAGAACTGGAGGTCCAGAACACTCGATTGAAGAAGTTGCTGGCCGAGGCGCACCTGGACATCGAAGCGCTGAAGGTTGGCTTCGGGGTAAAACGCTAGCGCCGCAACGCAAGCGCGAGGCAATCCGACGAATGCTCGAACACACCCCGTTGAGCGAGCGCCGGGCTTGCCGCCTTGCGGGGCTGTCCCGCGATGCTTTCCGCCACGCACCCGTGCCGACGCCAGCCACGCAGGCGCTGTCGGCGCGGCTGGTCGAGCTGGCCCAGACCCACCGCCGCTTCGGCTATCGCCGACTGCATGATTTGTTGCGCCCGGAGTTTCCATCCGTGAATCACAAAAAGATTTATCGCCTGTACGAGGAAGCCGAGCTGAAGGTGCGCAAACGGCGCAAGGCCAAGCGTCCGGTGGGTGAGCGGCAGAAACTGCTGGCGTCCTCCATGCCGAACGACACCTGGAGCATGGACTTCGTGTTCGATGCGCTGGCCAACGCACGCCGCATCAAGTGCCTGACCGTGGTCGACGACTTCACTCGCGAGAGCGTGGACATTGCCGTGGATCACGGCATCAGCGGGGCTTACGTAGTGCGCCTGCTCGATCAGGCGGCGTGTTTCCGTGGCTATCCACGCGCGGTCCGCACCGACAATGGCCCCGAGTTCACCAGTCGCGCCTTCATTGCCTGGACGCAGCAACATGGCATCGAGCACATCCTGATCGAGCCGGGTGCCCCCACGCAGAACGCCTACATCGAAAGCTTCAACGGCAAGTTCCGCGACGAGTGCCTCAACGAGCACTGGTTCACCTCGTTGGCACAAGCCCGGGACGTGATCGCAGACTGGCGACGCCACTACAACCAGATCAGGCCGCACAGCAGTTGTGGTCGCATCCCGCCGGCACAGTTCGCCGCCAACTACCGTACACAACAAGCCAACAACGCAGTACCCTTCAACCC
>NZ_JBWWVR010000038.1:0-5052 GCF_056675575.1 Xanthomonas sp. NCPPB 3959 | reverse complement strand
CTGATGTCCGCTTCGTTCAGCAGCGGCAACGCCAACAACGCACAGCCCTCGTCCTCGGCCATGGCGCGCGCTAGGCCACGCCACATCACCACGATGCGTTCGATTGTCGACCGATCAAACAGCGCGGTCGCATACTCCAGGACGCCAACAACGCTGCCATCGACTTCGCCCAATGCCGCGCTCAGATCGAACATGGCCTCCCCACCCACATCGTCGGTCAGCGCTTCGACACGAAGTCCAGGCAGGGATACATCGGTTGCGTTGCTGTCCTCCCAGGCGAAGAAGACCTGGAAGAGCGGGCTGTACGCCAAACTACGCATGGGTGCGGCCAACTCGACCACGCGATCAAACGGCAGATCCTGATGTGCCTGGGCATCGAGCAGGCGCATGCGCACCTGCTCGATCCAGGTCGCAACCATCGGTGTGCCGGAGACATCGAAGCGCAGCGCCATCGAGTTGACGAACAGTCCGATCAGACCTTGGATGTCCTCGCGCCCGCGATTCGCGCTGGCGATGCCGAGCACTAGGTCCTGCTGCCCGCTCAGGCGCGCCATCAATGCCGTCCAACTAGCCAACAGGACGGTGAACAAAGTGGTGCCGCAGCGCTTGCTCAACGCCTTCAGCGCGGACGTCAGCCCGGTATCGAAGATGAAAGGCAAAGTCTGCCCGGTAAAGGACTGTTGCGCAGGGCGCGGCCTGTCGGTCGGCAATTCCAGCAGGCCGGGCGCGCCAGCGAGCGTATGGCGCCAATACTCTGCATGTGCGAGCTGTTCCGGCCTTTCCAGTTGGGAGCGCTGCCACGCCGCGTAGTCGGCATATTGGACCGACAGCGGTGGCAAGGGGTCCGCATCGCCTGCGCGCAGGGCCACGTACTGCGTCGCAATCTCGTCGATCAGCAAGCCGACAGACCAGCCATCGAAGACGATGTGGTGCACCGTCACCCGCAATGCATAACATGCATCCGCCTCGCGTACCACACAGGCACGCAACAGCGGTCCGCGGGCAAGATCGAAGGCTTTCCGAGTAGAGGCGACCAGGCACGCGGTAGCGTCGCCTGTATCACGGACGTCGAAATACTCCCACTCGAACGCAGCAGGCGCGGACGCGGTCACCACCTGCGCAGGCGTACCCTCGATATCGATGAACACAGTACGCAACGCGTCATGCCTTGCCACGACGCGCTCTAGCGCCGCGCGCAACGCCGAACGATCCAGTTCGCCGCGCAAGCGAAGCCCCAATGGAACGTGATACGCGATCGATTCCGGCTCGACCTGCGCCAGAAACCACAGCCGCTCTTGCGCGGAGGACAGCGGCAGCATACCGGAGCGGTCTGCCCGCGCGATCGGCGCATCGCCCGTCGCCACCTGCCCATCGAGCCAGGTGGCGAGTGCACGCAATTCCGGAAGCTCGAACAACATGCGCACCGGCGTTTTCACGCCAGTACGGCGCCCGATCTCAGCCGCAACACGCGTGGCCAGCAGGGAATGGCCGCCTAGCGCGAAGAAGCCATCGCTGGCACTGATCCGTTCGCGACCGAGCAGGCGCTGCCAGATCTCGGCCAGTACCTGCTCGGTCGGGGTCGCCGGCGGAACGTGAATGCCGTCGTTGGCATCCATCGGCTGCGGCAGCATACGCAGGTCGACCTTGCCGTTGGCGGTAAGTGGGAAGCACTCGAGTGCGACGAAGGCCTCTGGCAGCATGTAGTCCGGCACGCGGTCGGCAAGATATCCGCGCAGCGTCGCTACCGCATCGCCATGCGGCAGCGACGCATCGAGTATGACGTAACCCGTCAGCGCACGTCCGCTCGACTCAGGCTGCGCAACCACCATTGCTCCCCGCACTCCGGGATGCTCGCGCAGACATGCTTCGATCTCGCCCAGTTCGACGCGGAAGCCACGGATCTTGACCTGCCGATCCGCGCGCCCAAGAAACTCGAGAGTGCCATCGTTGCGCCAGCGCACCCGATCGCCACTACGATACATGCGCCCGCTTGCGGCGAAGGGATCGGGCAGGAAGCGTTCGGCAGTCAGCTCGGGAAGATTAAGATAACCGGCAGCCACACCGTCGCCGCCGATGTAGAGTTCGCCCACCGCGCCCACCGGCACCGGTTCACGCCGCGCATCCAGCACATAGACACGGGTGTTGCGGATTGGCCGTCCGATAGGGATACGCTGTCCTGGCGAGGCCGCAGTGATGGAATGTGTCAGTGCGAACGTCGTGGTCTCGGTCGGACCGTAGCCGTTGAGCAGGCGAGCTTGGGGACGCGAGGCCAGGAAGCGCGAGACGACCGCGGAATCCAATGCATCGCCACCGATCATCAATACGCGCAACCGCCCCAATGCCGCACCGATTTGGTCAGCGTAATGGTTGAACAGGCCGACCGTCATCCACAAAACGGTCACCTCTTCGTACTCAAGCAACGCGGCCAGCCGTAGCGGCTCCAACAGCGTGTCTTGATCGACGATTACAAGGCGACCGCCATTGCACAGTGGCATCCACACTTCCAGCGTGCTCGCATCGAACGCCGGGTTTGCGGCAAAAGCCACGCGGTCCGATGCACTGAAATCTCCGTAACCGCTGCCGACAACCAGGCGACGGATGCCTCTGTGCGACACCGCCACACCTTTCGGTCTGCCAGTGGAACCGGAGGTGTACATCACATAGGCGATCGCATCGATCCCCTCGTCCGGCATTGCTTGCGATGCATGGACCAGTGGAGACAGTTCAAACTCGGTCGCTTCGGCAGTCGGCACAAGCAACACGCAGGCCGCGCTATCTTCCAGGATGAAATCGCGCCGCGCCCTCGGGGCATTCGAGTCCAGTGGCACGTAGATCGCACCGCAGTACAGCGCGGCGAGCTGTGCCGATACCAGGAGTGCCGAACGCGGCGATTGGATTGCCACCCGATCGCCCGATCTGACTCCGTGCGCACGCAAGCGCTCGGCCAGCGCGCGCGCGCGCGTAGCGAGTTCGGCATAGCACCACGTGCAGTCACCGTCGACGATCGCAATTGCATCCGGTGTCGATGCAGCAATACGGTCGAAGCATTGCTCGAGTCTTTCCTCGTTCGGGTAGGGCAGCATCTCCCCCGACCAATCGCGCAACAAGCGCAGGCGCTGCTCGTCGCCCAACAGCGGAAGCGCGGCCAATTCCAGGGCGTCATCGCTCGCCATCGCGCACAGCAAGGTCCGCCAGGACGCCACAAAACGCTGCACTGTCTCACGGTCGAACAGGGCCGTGGCATATTCCAGCACGCCGTCGACACCACCCGATGCAGTTTCATGCAATGCCATCGAGAGATCGAACTTGGTCTCCCCCCCACCCGCGCTGCTCGTCATCGGTTCTATCCGCAACCCCGGTAGGACCAGGTCGGCAATATCGCCGTCCTGCCAGGCGAAGAAGGCCTGGAACACAGGGCTTTGGGTCAGGCTTCGCGTGGGCGTGACCAGCCGGACCACGCGATCAAACGGCAGCTCCTGTTGTGCCTGTGCCTCCATCACGCGCGCCTGCGTGTGTTCGAGCCATTGCGCAACCGTGGGACTCCCCGAAGCATCGAAGCGCAGTGCCAGCGAATTGACAAAAAATCCGATCAAGCCTTGGAGTTCTTGACGCTCGCGGTTGGCGCTGGCGATACCGAGCACCAGATCTTCCTGACCGCTCAGGCGAACCATCAGCGCAGCCCAGCCCGCCAGCAAGGTGGAGAACAAGGTGACGCCGTGACGCGCCCCCAACACTTTTAACGCAGCCGTTATTTCGGCGTCCAGAAAGACGGGCACGCTGTCGCCGGCCAACACCTGTTGCACCGGCCGCGGACGATCGGTCGGCAATTCCAGCAACCGTGGAGCGCCGTCGAGCGCACGCCTCCAATAGTCCGCGCAGGCATCATGCGCCGTATCCGCTTGCGCGCGTTGCCAGACGGCAAAGTCGACGTACTGGATCGGCAATGGCGGCAGCGACACCGCGCGTCCTTCGCGTAGTGCCGTGTAGAAAACCGCCACCTCATCCATCAGCACGGCCATCGACCAACCGTCGAACACGATGTGGTGCACGGTCACCAGCAGCACATGCCGATCGCCCGCTTCGCGGATCAGGCAAACGCGGATCAGTGGATCGCGACCGAGATCGAAAGATGTGTTGTGATTGGCGCGCCCCGCCGCCTCAAGCGCGAGGGAATCGGCGGCGGCGATTTCATTCCAGCACAAGGCCGAGCCCGCGTCGCAACGGATTTCCTGCATCGGAACACCGTCGACATCGACGAACGCAGTGCGCAACACCTCGTGCCGCGCAACTACCGCCACGAACGCCGCCCGTAGCGCATCGCAACTCAGCGCACCATGCAGACGCAAGACGGCGGACATGTGGTAAGCCGTCGAATCGGGAGTCAACTGGGCCAGGAACCAGAGCTGTTCTTGCGCCGAAGACAGCGGCAGCCTACCGGAACGTTCGACCGGACCGATGCTATCGACCTCGGCCGTCGCAGTCGTGTCCAACCAGGCCGCCAGACGGCGCACGCTGGGATGTTCAAACAGCGCGCGCAAAGTGACACGCTTATGCAGTGCCCGGCCAAGCTGGCCAACCAGGCGCATCGCCAACAGCGAATGTCCGCCAAGTTCGAAGAAATCATCGTCGACGCCGACCGGTCCGCAATCGAGCAACTCGCGCCAGATTTCCGCGACCACCCGCTCGGTGCCGGTGGACGGCGCAACAAAGTCGGCCTGTTCCACCACCAGTTCCGGCAATCCGCGCGCGTCGATCTTGCCGCTGGGCGTCAATGGGAATGCATCGATCGGCACGATCTGCCAGGGCACCATGTAGCCCGGCAAGCTTTCGCCAAGGCGCAGCCTCAATTGGGCCGCGAGCGAGGCAGTGTCAGCCACCGGCGCGCTGGGCACCACCCATGCCGCCAGGCGGCACTCGCCGCCGTGCTCGATCACCTGCACGAACGCCGACGCGATCTCGGCCTGCGCTTCCAGACGAAGGCGGATTTCTCCGAGTTCGATCCGGAAACCGCGCAGCTTCACCTGGTCGTCCAGTCGACCCAGAAACTCCAGC
>NZ_JBWWVR010000037.1:2500-5758 GCF_056675575.1 Xanthomonas sp. NCPPB 3959 | reverse complement strand
TCGGCCTCGGAGTATCGCGCCGAATTCCACGCAAAAAGAAACCCCCAGTCCTGTTGGACTGAGGGTTTCGGGTAAAGCCCCTGGCGATGACCTACTCTCGCATGGCTTGAGCCACACTACCATCGGCGCAGCTGCGTTTCACTTCCGAGTTCGGGATGGGATCGGGTGGTTCCACAGCGCTAATTTCACCAGGGAGACGGTTGGAGAGTCGCCAATATTTGCTTCTCTTCAAAAGTCTGCACAAGGATGTGCAGGCTCTTGCGAAGGGAAGCGCATACAGCGCTCGTCTCGCATAGTTAACTTGTGACGTAGCTTGCGTTTGCGGATCTACCAACGTTCGTTGGGACCAAGGCAACTTGAGGTTATATGGTCAAGCCGCACGGATCATTAGTATCAGTTAGCTCAATACATTGCTGTACTTACACACCTGACCTATCAACCACATAGTCTATATGGTTCCTTTAGGGGGCTTGTGCCCCGGGAAGTCTCATCTTGAGGCGCGCTTCCCGCTTAGATGCTTTCAGCGGTTATCGCTTCCGAACATAGCTACCCGGCAATGCCACTGGCGTGACAACCGGAACACCAGAGGTTCGTCCACTCCGGTCCTCTCGTACTAGGAGCAGCCCCTCTCAAACTTCCAACGCCCATGGCAGATAGGGACCGAACTGTCTCACGACGTTCTGAACCCAGCTCGCGTACCACTTTAAATGGCGAACAGCCATACCCTTGGGACCGACTACAGCCCCAGGATGTGATGAGCCGACATCGAGGTGCCAAACACCGCCGTCGATATGAACTCTTGGGCGGTATCAGCCTGTTATCCCCGGAGTACCTTTTATCCGTTGAGCGATGGCCCTTCCATACAGAACCACCGGATCACTAAGACCTACTTTCGTACCTGCTTGATCCGTCGATCTTGCAGTCAAGCACGCTTATGCCTTTGCACACAGTGCGCGATGTCCGACCGCGCTGAGCGTACCTTCGTGCTCCTCCGTTACTCTTTAGGAGGAGACCGCCCCAGTCAAACTACCCACCATACACGGTCCCTGATCCGGATAACGGATCTAGGTTAGAACGTCAAGCACGACAGGGTGGTATTTCAAGGATGGCTCCACTGCAGCTAGCGCCACAGTTTCATAGCCTCCCACCTATCCTACACAGACGAACTCAACGTTCAGTGTAAAGCTATAGTAAAGGTTCACGGGGTCTTTCCGTCTTGCCACGGGAACGCTGCATCTTCACAGCGATTTCAATTTCACTGAGTCTCGGGTGGAGACAGCGCCGCTGTCGTTACGCCATTCGTGCAGGTCGGAACTTACCCGACAAGGAATTTCGCTACCTTAGGACCGTTATAGTTACGGCCGCCGTTTACTGGGGCTTCGATCAAGAGCTTCGCCTTGCGGCTGACCCCATCAATTAACCTTCCAGCACCGGGCAGGCGTCACACCCTATACGTCCACTTTCGTGTTTGCAGAGTGCTGTGTTTTTGATAAACAGTCGCAGCGGCCTGGTTTCTGCGACCCTCTTCAGCTATAGCTCGCATGAGCCACCAAAAAGGGTGCACCTTCTCCCGAAGTTACGGTGCCATGTTGCCTAGTTCCTTCACCCGAGTTCTCTCAAGCGCCTGAGAATTCTCATCCTACCCACCTGTGTCGGTTTACGGTACGGTCTTCGTGAGCTGAAGCTTAGGAGCTTTTCCTGGAAGCGTGGTATCAGTGACTTTGCCATAAAGGCTCGTCTCGGTGCTCGGTCTTAAAGGATCCCGGATTTGCCAAAGATCCAAACCTACCGCCTTTCCCCGGGACAACCAACGCCCGGTACACCTAACCTTCTCCGTCCCTCCATCGCACTCACGCGAGGTGCAGGAATATTAACCTGCTTCCCATCGACTACGGCTTTCGCCCTCGCCTTAGGGACCGACTAACCCTGCGTCGATTAACGTTGCGCAAGGAAACCTTGGGCTTTCGGCGTGCGGGCTTTTCACCCGCATTATCGTTACTCATGTCAGCATTCGCACTTCCGATACCTCCAGCGGACTTCTCAATCCACCTTCGCAGGCTTACGGAACGCTCCTCTACCGCGCATAAAACCGAAGTTTTACGCACCCCAAGCTTCGGTTCACTGCTTAGCCCCGTTAAATCTTCCGCGCAGACCGACTCGACCAGTGAGCTATTACGCTTTCTTTAAAGGGTGGCTGCTTCTAAGCCAACCTCCTGGCTGTCTATGCCTTTCCACATCGTTTTCCACTTAGCAGTGAATTTGGGACCTTAGCTGTGGGTCTGGGTTGTTTCCCTTTTCACGACGGACGTTAGCACCCGCCGTGTGTCTCCCGGATAGTACGTACTGGTATTCGGAGTTTGCAATGGTTTGGTAAGTCGCGATGACCCCCTAGCCATAACAGTGCTCTACCCCCAGTAGTATTCGTCCGAGGCGCTACCTAAATAGCTTTCGAGGAGAACCAGCTATCTCCGGGTTCGATTAGCTTTTCACTCCTAATCACAGCTCATCCCCGTCTTTTGCAACAGACGTGGGTTCGGGCCTCCAGTACCTGTTACGGCACCTTCACCCTGGCCATGACTAGATCACCCGGTTTCGGGTCTACTGCCCGCGACTATGCGCCCTTATCAGACTCGGTTTCCCTTCGCCTCCCCTATACGGTTAAGCTTGCCACGAACAGTAAGTCGCTGACCCATTATACAAAAGGTACGCAGTCACTCTTGCGAGCTCCTACTGCTTGTACGCACACGGTTTCAGGATCTATTTCACTCCCCTCTCCGGGGTTCTTTTCGCCTTTCCCTCACGGTACTGGTTCACTATCGGTCGGTCAGGAGTATTTAGCCTTGGAGGATGGTCCCCCCATATTCAGACAGGGTTTCACGTGCCCCGCCCTACTCGTCTTCACTGGAGTGGCCCTTTTAAATACAGGGCTATCACCTTCTATGGCCAATCTTTCCAGATTGTTTTTCTAAAGCCATTCCAGCTTAAGGGCTGTTCCCCGTTCGCTCGTCACTACTTAGGGAATCTCGGTTGATTTCTTTTCCTCCGGTTACTTAGATATTTCAGTTCACCGGGTTCGCTTCCAGCAGCTATGAATTCACTGCAGGATACTGCCGAAGCAGTGGGTTTCCCCATTCGGATATTGCCGGATCAAAGCTTGTTGCCAGCTCCCCGACACTTTTCGCAGGCTACCACGTCCTTCATCGCCTCTGACCGCCTAGGCATCCACCGTGTGCGCTTATTCGCTTGACCATATAACCC
>NZ_JBWWVR010000036.1:0-7528 GCF_056675575.1 Xanthomonas sp. NCPPB 3959 | reverse complement strand
GCGTCCGTTGCTGTGCCGGCTGACAAGCATCATGCCGTCGATTTTGGAGCGCAAGTTGTCGTTCGAGCGCATGGTCGAATTCAAGCTCAACCTGTTGGGGTTGCGCCAACAGGCTGCGCAGGCGTTTCACGCGCGCTTGCCAGAGATGTCGGTGGATGCATTCGAGCAGGTGATCAAATACGCGCTGCCGCTGATCATTGGGCTGTGGCCGCTCAGTAATCCGGTCGATGTCGCGGCACAGGTGATCGCGCTTCCGGAGCTGGAAAGGCTGCGCTACGACTTCCAGCATGACGTCGAGCGCGCCGTGCTGACCTTGATGCGTGGTGCCCGCTACTGAATGGCTTTTTTCAAAGACCAGCGATGGTTCCGCAGCGACGGATAGTTGCAGATGCAAGCCCGAAAGCTCGAGCGAGCCCGTGCGAAGATATGTCCAGTGTTGCTCGCTACTCCCAGCGGCTTGGGTATCAAACAAGTTAGCGGGTATAAGAGCGGGTATCAGTGAGTTCTTTCGGGCTTTGTCCCTTTTAAGATCAAATAGATAGGCCTGATATGTTGCTCATGCTCGATGATCTGGCCCGATTGAGTGATCTTGACTGTGATCGACAAGAGCCAACCCTCTCTCGCCAGACTTGGTTCTAAGGGATGGCAAGTTCGTTCATGACGATCTCTTTGCCCAACCCTCAGTGTCCTTTTTTTTGGTTCCACAAGAAGTGAGTCAAATTGCGAGTCAGATCAGTGTGATTTGTCTAAATAGACGATAAAATACAATGGTTTGCATATAAAGTTTGAATCCTGGTGGGCACCAATCAAGCTAGGCACTTGGACGCGCGCCCAAGTGCTTTTTTCTTGGCTTGGGAAAATTGTTGGGAAAAACCAGCGCTGTCATGGAAGCGTCACGACCGGCAATTCGTGGTCGTACTGATCGATCGTCGATGACGAGACTGACCCTGCTGCATCTTGCATATCGCCTCGATTGCCTGCGGGGTCGGCGATGCCTCGATGCTTCAAACCATGCAACGAGAAGTGCTCCTCAGACGCGATCACGACATCGCGCACTGCCGCATGGATGGACCGCTGCCATACGCTGTCGAGTGATGATTTGACCATCGGATTCCCAGTCCGCTCAGCGCGCAAAAATCACTCTTCCGGCGTCATGGGTATGGGGAAGCCGCGACGAGGCCTTTTGCAGATTCTTGATCTGCGAGCGCTGGGGCGAGATAGCGAGAAAAGCTTCCTTTGGTGTGCGGCGTTAGATTGCCACGCTGGTGCGCGAACTGTGGAACGGCCTGGAACGCGTCAGGCGCAGGCATCTTGAAAGCCTTCCTCTTTTGCCTGGCGTACACCAACTGCTGGATTCTCCCTGCAGTAGCAGTGACTTAACTCCTACGCGGGTGTTCGCCGTAAGTATCGAAATAGATGGTTGGCCTTGTCCGTGGGATGGAGCTATCGCCGGCTGCAGGCGAGTGGGTTTGCAACGGTCTCAAGCAGCTGTTGCATTACCGGTGTGGTGATGCGTGCTAGCTACACGCTATCGAGTTTGGAACCATCCTTGCGGACATAGTCGGCGAGCGGATCAGCATGGCGGTAATCCTCCTGCGTGTCCCGCTGCAGTTACTTGAATTCGCTCGATTCGTGAAAACGATCGAAGAGGGCTCGTCAGCCGGTAAGGGGGAGGCCGAGTTGGAACCGGAGCGCACTGAGCTGCCGTCCAAGCCGCGCCGAGGCAGGTAGACCCGCGCTGACCACGGTTGTGCAGCATTGAACGATCTATGGTGTTCGGCCCCTTGCCGAACTATGGTTCAAGCATGCTCACGGTGAAACAAGCAGCCGTCCTCACATGCGTGAGAATGGCTGAGACTAGCTGGATATCGATGACATTTCTTCATGCGCCGTAAGACCCACGAACTCGTTCCCGCACTCGGCGCGTTCATACGCCGTCGGGGAGCGAACAGCCGCAATCTTGCACAGGCGCTCCGCGCCGCTATCGCAGCAGGCGAGCTGAAGGCAGGCGACCGCTTGCCGTCGAGCCGAACCCTGGCGAATGCGCTTGGGTTTGCTCGGGGCACTGTGGTGGAAGCTTACGACCAGCTCAAGGCGGAAGGCTGGCTGGACGCGCGTACAGGTGCCGGCACGTGCGTCGGGGCAGGCTTGGATACACCGGCAGAGCCACGTCGATCGGGACAGCCTGTCGAGCCCAAGATGCTTGCTCCGGCCTTGTCGGTTCAAGCTGGTAAGTATGCAGCGGCTGCCGCAACCCTAGCCCCGCCACCGTCGGTGCCTTTCGCCATTTCCGTCCCCGAAGATGCGGTTGCGCCAGACATCCACTGGCGTCGCGTGGGCGCGCGCATCCGCAATACTAAGGCAGCACAACCCAGTGGGTATGGTGATCCGATGGGGGTACTGGAGCTTCGGCAAGCCATCGCAGAATATCTGCGGAGCTCGCGGGCTGTCTTCTGCACGGCCGCGCAGATTGTCATAACCGCCGGAACTCAGCAGGGCTTGTCTATGGCAAGCCGGATCCTGCTTGAACGGGGCGATACGGTGTGGGCTGAAGACCCGGGCTATCCGGGCATGATCGGCGTATTGGAGGAAGCGGGGGCCACGCTCTGCCGGGTACCTGTGGACCGGGAAGGCTTTGATTTGAACTGGGCGCTACGCGAGGCGCCAGATGCCCGAGCGGCGTTCCTGACACCATCTCACCAGTATCCGGTCGGCATGCTTCTGAGCATGGCCAGGCGCCAAGGCTTGGTGCGGTGGGCGCAAACCCATGGCCGTTGGATTGTAGAGGACGACTACGACAGCGAATTGCGATACGGCGGTCATCCGTTTCCGGCAATGCAGGGACTTGCGCCCCAACATACGGTCTATTTAGGGACCTTCAGCAAAGTACTGTTCCCGTCGCTGCGGCTTGGTTATGCGGTGGTCCCAGAGCCGCTTGTCGATGCGTTTGCGGGTGCTCGATTCTTGATGGATCGGCACTCCCCTATCGCCGAGCAACATGTCTTGGCCGCGTACATCCGAGAGGGCCATTTCCAGGCCCATCTTCGTCGCATTCGAATCGCATATGGAGAACGGCACTCTGCCCTGGTGGAAGCTTTACAACGCGAACTGCCGCCCTGGGCGACGCTGGAACCCAGCGACCAAGGCATGCACGTGGTTGTCTGGCTGCCACAAGAACTCAGCGACACGAAAGTGGCGGCCGTTGCAGCAGCGCAGGGCCTGGCCGTCCGGGCGATCTCGCCGATGTGTGCGCACGCGAAATGTAACGCAGTGATGCTGGGCTTTGGGGGTTTCAGCCCTGAGCAGCTGCAGCGAAGTGCCAGTTGTTTCGCCACGCTGCTAGAAAAGATGCCCACTGAATGTCCAGTGGGCACCTGACCTATGGCCTCGATGACCTGGCCTTTCACAATGCAGCTAGCGACGACTCCACTTCTGCAGTGACTTCAGACGATAGTGGTAGCAAAGGCAGTGGTGGCAAGGACGGCGCGATTCCGATCGGCAGCACGGTCAGCGCCGAGTACATCACCCGCACGCTGCCATGACGACGCATGAGCGCCCAAAGCGGCGATAGCCTCTCGTCAAGGCGCGCGACCTCCAATGCATCGCCCGCCTGAGCAGCTCGGGCCAGCGTCAACGCTACTGTGGGCAGCATCCCGGCCAGGACACTGAACCAGGTATCTCCCCCCTGCAGCAGTGCACGGCCACAGCCCCAATCGCCTGAATATCCAATTAGGAATTCGGACGGAAGTTGCGGGCGTAGTCGATCCAGTTCCCCTGCGACATCGGCATCGGCGGGGATGGGATTCTTGATGCCGACGATGCCGCTCACGTTGCTTAGACGTTCCACCAACCGGTCCGAGAACTGAAAGTTAGTCGTCCCCGGATTGTTGTAGATGATCAGCGGGCGGTCAGCGTGCCCAGCTACCGTCTTGTAGTGGTGATAGGCCTCATCCTCGGTTAGCGGTGTGTAGGAAACCGGCGCGAGGAGAAGCGCATCGGCGCCAACGCTTATGGCATCGAGGCTGCATCTGAGAGTCGTGTCGGTACGTAGCGCGCCCGTGCCTGCCAACACGGGAACACGTCCGCTCACCGCTTCCACCGCTGCTGAGACCGCCCGTTTGCGCTGAGCGGGGTCCAAGTATGGATAGGTTCCGGTGCTGCCAAGTACGCAAACCGAATCGACTCCGCCATTGACCGCACGGTCCACCAGTCGCGCAAGCCCTTCGGTATCGACACGACCATCAGCGTCAGCCGGAGTGAGGGGAAAGGCACACAGTCCGGTCATGGTCATGGGTGAACTCCAACGCACTAAATGGCCTGCCAGGCTAAGCGCTTAATGGACCTGTTGAAACGGCCATTTTGGTGAAACCCTAGTGGTCCACTTCAAACATCCCACTGCTGTGATCCTCTCTGACCAGTTACAGGCGCTTTTACCTGCCTACGTGGCATACGTTGTCACCATCGCCTCGCCAGGTCCCAGTAACATGGCCATTCTTGAGCTGGCATTGAGGCGTGGCCGAAACGCGGCACTCTCGTTGGCCGCCGGCGTGGTCACCGTCTCGTGGACCTGGGCCCTGCTGGCGGCGACAGGCCTTTCTGCTGTGCTTTTGCGCCATCCCGCAGTATTGGATAGCGTGAAGATCCTCGGCGGTATGTATCTAATGTGGCTCGGTTGGCGGGCAATTTCCGCAACGCGGCAAAGCGGAATTCATGAAGGATCCGAAGGTTCCCCGGAGACAAGCGGCCTGGCGTCGCTTTATGCTCGGGGCGTCCTGATGCATCTCGCCAATCCCAAGGCTGTCATTGGCTGGCTAGCGGTTCTTACGCTCGGCCTGGCACGCAGTTCCGTACCATCCACACTGTGGTTGATCGTTGCCGGCTGTGCAGTTATCTCTGTCATCGTGTTCGGCGGGTACGCAATAGCGTTCTCAATGCCTACACCCGCTCACATATATGTACGTGCTAGAAGGCCGATCCAAGCTGCTGTCGCCATCGTTTTTTTATTGACTGGCATGAGCCTGCTTGTCTCTGCGGGAAACCACTTCCACGTCTAGCTACCGCAACTAAAGAAATTGACGAGTAGCCAAACTCCTGTGATGGCGCAGATCGGATTCAAACCCTAAGCCGAGAAGCTGTTGGGTGGGCACATTCAGAGAGAAGGCGAGCGGGGCGAAGCTGCTCAATGAAGCAAGTCGAGCTGAGCGCATCGCGCTGCCAGGGTGCAAGCCTGCCGACGCGGGTCGTCTTAGCCTTGTCAGGGCATAGCGCAGCAGTGGGAAAATGGGGGGCGATAAGCCAAGTAGGCCAAGGCGGGCGCGGCAGTGCTTTGTACTTGCTCTGGCTCCTGGCGCGTGTCAACGGAAAAGCGCGTGCGTCTGCGTAAGGCATCCACGACGCACGACTTGGGCAGGATTGGTGGACGACGCGCCGCCGGCGATTACGCGTATCGCCAGCTCAAGGGGCGGAGCGTCACTCAAGTCCATCTCCACACGCGGTGCAGCCTGGCGCAAGATCACACCGATGCGCGCTGCGATATCCCACATAAGCCGAGATTCGCAGCGCGCAGCGCCAGCCGCCGACGGATGCATCGAAGAGGTGGATGCTTGTGCGTCAGGTTGCGACCGGATAGTCGGTGTAACCCTCTGCACCACCGCCGTAGTAAGTGTCGCGATCCGGAGACGCGAGCGAGGTCCCTGTCTGGAGGCGTGCGACGAGGTCCGGGTTTGCAATGAAAGGCTGGCCGAACGCGGCCAGGTCGATCACCGCCTGATCGATCAACCGAGCCGCGCGTTCCAGGTTCAATTTGCCCGCAAGGATCACGGTGCCGCCGTAGGTGCGCTTGAACGCTGCGACGAATGTTTCGCTCATGTCCGGCGAGCCGTTTGCGTGGTTGTCGTTTAGATGCACATACGCAAGCTCACGCTTGGCCAGTTCTTCGGCCAGGTAGAGGTAGCTGGCCTCGCTCTCGGCGTACGCAGGCATGTCGAATTGGCGATTGTTCGGTGCAAGGCGAATTCCCACCTTGCCTGGGCCGATGCGCGCGGCCACTGCATCCACAGTATCGAGAATGAGCCGCGCCCTGTTCTGCAGCGAACCACCGTAGGCGTCGACACGGTCGTTGGTGATCGGGTTGAGGAACTGCTCGAAGAGGTAGCCATTGGCCGCATGGATCTCGATGCCGTCGAAGCCTGCGTCGATCGCACGCTGGGCCGCCTGCTCGAAATCCCTGACGATGCCTGGCACTTCTTCGGTCTCGAGCGCACGCGCCGGGCTGGGCTCAGCCGTCCCGCGCGTTCCGTCTTCGCGGTAGATAAATGCATAGCTCTTGGAGCTGGATGCAACCGGGCGCGTGCTCGCGCTCACCGGATCGGCGCCATCGGGCTGCAGCGAGGTGTGGGACATGCGGCCCACATGCCACAGCTGGGCGAAGATCTTGCCCTGCCGGGCATGCACTGCATCGGTCACCACCTTCCAGCCGGCGACCTGCTCCTGCGACCAGATGCCGGGCACATCGATATAGCCCTGGCCTTGCTGCGAGACGGGAGTGCCCTCGCTGACAATCAGGCCTGCGCTCGCGCGTTGGGCGTAATAGGTTGCCGTCAATGCATTCGCCACGCATCCCGGATTGCGGGCGCGGGTCATCGGTGCCATGACGATGCGGTTGCTCAGCTGGGTGCCGCCGAGATCGAAAGGTTGGAAGATCTTTGATGTCATGGGGAAGGGCTATTTGGTGGGGACAGGCTAAAGAAGGTAAGGTTGACTTCGATGCACATAAAGGTGCTGAAAGTCCCAGCATTGGGGACATCAATTCCCCAAAGGATTTCCGATGCTCCCTGTCGAGACACTCAATGGGCTGGTCACTTTCGTCACCGCGGCACGTTCCAGGACGTTTACCGAGGCGGCCGAGTCGCTGGGGATCTCGCGCTCGGCGGTAGGCAAAGCGATCGCCCGCCTGGAGGCGCGGCTGCGCGTGCGTCTGTTCCACCGCACCACGCGCCGCATCGCGCTCACTGCAGATGGTGAATCGTATTTCGCGACATGCGCTGCTGCGTTGGAAGAGATCGCCAGCGCAGAAGCCAGCCTGGCCTCTCAGTCGTCACTGCCTGCCGGCCGGCTGCGTGTGGACATGCCGTCGTCTTTCGGCCGCCACGTCATGCTGCCGATCCTGCTTCGCATCGGCGCAGCGCATCCCGATCTCCATTACACGCTCTCTTTCAATGACCATCTGATCGACCCAGCCCAGGAAGGCATCGACCTGACGATTCGGTTTGGCGGATTGGAGAACTCCGGTGGCCTAGTTGCGCGCAAACTGGGACGCCAGCGGCTGGTGTTATGTGCATCACCCGCGTATCTCGCTGCACACGGGGCTCCTCGCACGATCAAGGAGCTGCAGGCGCATCGCAGCATCGTCGGCTTCCGCAATGGCCAGCCTGTTGGCTGGAGGTTTGGCGACAAGGTGACCGCCGGCGATTTTGTGCCGCAAGGAACGCACCAGTTGAATGACGGCGACGCTGTCATCGACGCTGCG
>NZ_JBWWVR010000035.1:0-12603 GCF_056675575.1 Xanthomonas sp. NCPPB 3959 | reverse complement strand
GTCTGCGCTACCGCGTCGTTGATTTCCACCACCTGCAAGGTGTCGGCATTGCAGATCAGCGTGGGCACCGGAGTGATGCGGAAGGCCTTGGCGAAGCGTTCTTCGCTCTGCCGCAAGGCCAGCTCGGCGCGACGCCGCGGCTCCAGATCCATGAAGGTGAACAGCATGCAGGCTTCTTCGCCGATTTCGATCGGCTGGCCGGCCACCACCACCATCTTGGTGGTGCCATCGGGCAGGCTGAGTTCGGCCTGCATCTGCGGGATGGTGGTGCCCTCGTTGAGGCGCTCTAGCGCCAGTTCGCGGCGGTCGGCCAGTTCCAGCACATCGACCTCGAACACGCTCTTGCCCACCACCGCTTCGCGCGTATAGCCGGTCATTTCCACAAAGCCCTGATTGACCTTGATATAGCGCTGATCAGCGAGCCGGCAGATCACCGCAGGCGCCGGGTTGGCGTTGAAGGTGCGTTCGAAGCGCTGCTCGGCGCTGGCCCAGTCGCTGGCGTCGGCGACGATCAGCACCAGGCAATCCGGCGCGCCTTGTGCGTCGGTCAGCACCAGGCTACGCACGCGGTGTACCCATTGCTCCTCGGTGCCGGCGCGCACCACTTCCACCACCACATCGTTGAAGACTTCGCCGGCGATGACACGGTCGATGGGGTAATTGCCGGCGCTCAGGCGATGGTTGTTGCGATAGCGCAGCTGGAAGCGCTCGCGGTATTCGCTCACCGTGGCGCCCAGGTCTTCCAGCACGCTTGCGCCATGCATGGCCAGCGCGGCCTCGTTGGCCCAGGTGATGGACTGATCCGGCTCGACCAGAATCACGCCCTCGCTCAGCCCGGTGATGATCTGCTGCAGCTGGCGGCGGTTGGTGGACTGGGGCGGGCTGCTGGGCGGCGCGGTTTCACTCGCTGACGACATGGGGTGACCTCGGGTAACAACGGCGATGGAAAGCAGGCAATGGACACCAAGGGTGGCGGCACACGGTAGCCGCTGCCTGACGCGAATGCACTAGCCGCACTGGTGCATTCGGCTCAGGCATGGGCGCGGCACGCCTTACACACTGGGCGCCCATTTCTACCGTTGTGAGGCACTCCCATGGCACAGGTCGTTCGCCAGTCCACTCTCGCCCCCAGGATGTCGTGGGGCGCCGTGCTTGCCGGCTGCACCTTCGCGCTGGTGACCTATCTGACGCTGAGCGTGTTGGGTACCGCAATCGGTGCTTCCACCATCGATCCGCTGCGTGAAGCCAACCCGGTCAGCGGGCTGGGCACCGGTGCGGGTATCTGGCTGGCGTTGAGCACGTTGATCTCGATCGGCGTAGGCGCGTTCGTCGCCGGCCGCCTGGCCACGGTACGCGGCGGGCTGCACGGTCTGTTGAGCTGGGCGGTGACCTCGTTGATCACCACCTGGTTGGTGGCGGCGCTGGCCAGCAACGCGGTAGGTGCGGTGTCGGGCGTGGTCGGCAAGGGCTTGTCGCTGACCGGGCAGGGCATCGCCGCTGCGGCGCCAGCGTTGGGCAATGGGGTGCAGGATGAATTGAAGAAGCAGGGTATCGCGCTGGATTGGGGTGACCTGCGCGGCCAGCTGGACACGGTACTGCGCCAGACCGGCAAGGCCGAACTCGATCCTGAGCGCCTGAAGGCTCAGGCAGAGACCGCAGGCAACGACGGCAAGGCCACCGCCACCGATGCGGCGCAGACCCCGCAGGCCGCCTCGGACGAACTGGCCGCGTGGTTCGACCGTGTGCGTGCGCAGGCCAAGCCGGCCATCGATGCGGCCGACCGCGATGCGTTGATCAACCTGATCGTGGCGCGCACCGGTAAATCGCGCGCAGAAGCCGAGCAGATTGCAGACAACTACGCGCAGAGCTACCAGAAGGCCGTGGCCCAATACGAAGCGCTCAAGCGCACCGCCGAGCAGAAGGCGCGCGAGGCCGGCGATGTTGCGGCACGCGGCATCTCGCGCGCGGCCTGGAGCACCTTGGTGTTGTTGATCCTGGGCGCGGGCATTGCGTTTGCCGCCGGGCGTGCGGGTCGCCGCACCGATCCCGTTGTGATCGACCCGGTTGTGGGGGTGTGAGATCTCTTGTCGAGGTGTCAGGTTAACGGTTGGGGAACCGTCACCTGTTGCAAGGTGTCCTTGGTCCCAAGGTGCGCCGAGTTAGGAGTGACACTGAGCAAGCAACCGGGGTAACCCCTTCTCGGCGAAGGATGCCAAGACTCGCTCTCCACCGGGCCATCTAGGGATGGTCCGGTGTTTTTTTGCGTGGAGATATTGCGTGTTTGCCGCTGTGTGTTCGGGGCTTGGAAGTGGGTTGATTACTCGACTTTCTTTGTACGTTTTTTGCGACTTGCGTTGACACTAGGTCTGCCGGTTTTGTGCGAGTGCTTCGGTCTGCTGCGGGCGCTTGCACGCGTACCGGCGTGGGACACGCCGCAAGTACGTCCGTGTAGGCTCTTACGCGGCATCCATGCCGCGTAAGGTCCCACGCCGGTACGCGTGCAAGCACCTTCGGATGTTGTCGGTGGCTGATGGAAAAGCGACGGCATTGCTTGCCGATCCGCAGTCGCGAAAGGTGGGGGCGCGGTGTCGTATCCGGGGGCGGGACCATGTGGCGGCATGGATGCCGCCACTGAGCCTCCACGGACGGATTCACGGCGTGTCCCGACACCGGATGCGGCGCCGCGCACAAGCCGACCCCGCACATGACGCCTGCCAGTTTTACGCGACTGCTTCGTTCACCGAGGGCGCTTGCATGGATGCGATGGATCCGCATGCACGCTGACAATCCCTTCGCGATACCTGCGCAGAAGCGTGCATCGATCGCTGCGCTGTACGCGTGTTTTCAGACGCGTTGCGTCACCCGGCCGGCCATCACTCCACGCTGGACGCTACCAGCCGCTGCCACAGCGCAGCGTTGGCCTCGTTGTCCGGTTCCAACGTGGCCAGCACGCTCAGCGCGTGGTCTTGATGCTCGGCGCCGTGGCGGGCGAGCATGGCAAGCGCGGCAGCCAGCCGGCCGTAACGCAGGGCCATGCCGAGCGAGGTGGTCAGCAGGGTGGTGTCGTGTTCGGGGCGCTGCTCGTCCAGCGCGGTGCTCAGCGAGGCCGGCAGCTCCCAGGCGGTGGCGATGGTCTTGGCGACCGTGGCGGTGTGGCGTTCGACCAGGGCGGCGGCCACTTCCAGGCTGTAGGGCAGCGACGGGCGTTCGGCGTAGGTGTCGCGCAACACACGCAGGATCACCACCGCGCCCAGGCCCTGCAGCAGGCCGGCCAGCTGCGCCGACAAGGTGTCGCCGCCGCGCTCGCGCATGTAGGCGGCCGCGGCGGTGGCGGTGCGCAGCGCGTAATCCCACACTGCGGCAGGCAGGCGCGAATAGAGGCCGCCATCCAGGCTCAGCACCGGCTGCATGACCGCTGCGGCGACGATCTGGCGCACGCCCTCGGTGCCGATATGCACCACCGCCCGTTCCAGGCTTTCCAGCGGGCCGCCTTGCGGGCGGTACAGCGCGCTGTTGGCGATGCGCAACAGGTTGGCGGCCAGCGCCGGGTCCTGCGCGATGATCGCGGCGATGCCGCGGCCGGAGGCATCCGGGTCGTTGACCGCACGCATCAGCTGCGGCAACAGCTGCGGGCGGCGCGGCAATAGCTGCGGCCGCAGGTCGACATGTTCGAGCGCGCTGGCCACCGCCGCCAGCACATCGGCCTGCGCAGGATCGACCGGCAGGCTGCCATCGGCCAGCGATGGGGTGGACATCACCGCGGCGTACATGCGCCGCAGCAACGGGCGCATCGGTGGCGGCCCGGACGGCAATGGCTGCGGTGCAGGAGCGGTGTGCGCCTGCGTGTGCGCTTGCGCCTGCTCGTGCACAGGCGCCAGTTCCGGCGTGACCGTTGGCGCGGCGTGCGGAGTGGGTGCGATAGCCGCGGCGGGCGCGGCAGCTGCGCTGATCGTTTGGGCACGATGGCGCAGCAGCAGCCAGGCGATGACACCGGCGAGTACCAAGCCGGCAAGGAGTCCGGCAGCAAGCAGCAACACAATCACGGGCGTCATGGGAATTTGTCTGAGCAGTGCTGCGACTATCCGCGAAGCCGGTCGCGGCGGCAATGTGGGCGCCAGGAGCTGCCGCAGTGCAGCAGTGCGTGGCGTGTCTTCAGATTGACCGCTGCGCTGCACGTCACGCTAACGCAGCGGGGACCACTATGCGTCACCAGCTGTGCAGCCCTAGAGCATCTAGGCAGCTTAAAGGGTGCAGGCATCCGCAGTTGGACCATCTTTCACGACAGACACCGCGCACTGCGCGGTGTCTTCGTTTGTGTGTGGTGATGGGCGCGCGCGCTGGTTAGCGGGCACCGTCATCGCGGCACAGCCGCGCTACAGCCTGCCCTGTTTCCACAGCCGCACGATTTCGGCCGGCGCATGTTCTTCGGGAATGCGCAGCGGTTCGCTGGCACCGTCCCAGGCGATGCTGAAATAGCGTCGGTCGCCGCCACCGGCCTGCGGGCGCGGCAGTGCATGCACCAGGCATTGGTCCAGCAACGTGCGCAGGTGCAGGCGCTGCGCATCGTCCAGTTCATCCATCACCAGTTGCCGCTCGCGGCGCATGGCCGGGAACGCGGCCACGCCGCCCTCGCGTGCAAGACGCAAGGTTACGCCCAACTCCACCGGCGGCAACTGTGGGCTCATGCCAGCACGCCCACGTCGCGCCAAGCCTGTTGCACGGCGAGTGTCTCCACACTGTTGGCGCCGTAATCGGCGCTGGCGACGCTGACAGTGCGTGCGGCAAAGGTGGCGAAGTCCGCACCCGCAGCCAGTTCGCCACCGGTGAGCGTGCGGTACCAGATGCGGCCGGTTGTTTCCCACGCCGCGCCGCCGATCGCCACCGCAGCGCGATAGAACGCGTGATTGGGAATGCCGGAGTTGTAATGCACGCCGCCATCGTCCTCTTGCGTGTTGACGTAGCCGGCCATGGTGGCCGGTTGCGGATCTTTGCCCAGTGCAGGGTCATCGTACGCGGTGCCGGGCGCCTGCATCGAGCGCAGGCCCACACCGTTGATGCCGGGCATCAATAACCCTGCGCCGATGATCCAGTCGGCCTTGCTTGCGCTCTGGCGCAATGCGTACTGCTTGATCAGCACCCCGAACACATCCGAGACCGATTCGTTCAATGCACCCGATTGCCCCTGGTAAATCAGATTGGCGCTGCGCTCGGTGACGCCGTGCGTGAGCTCATGGCCGACGACATCGATGGCGATGGTGAAGCGGTTGAAGACCTCGCCGTCGCCATCGCCGAACACCATCTGCTCGCCATCCCAGAAGGCGTTGTCGTAGCCGCGCTCGTAATGCACGCTGCCGATCAACGGCATGCCGGCGCCATCGATCGAGTTGCGCCCGTACACCGTCTGGAAGAAATCATGCGTGGCACCTAGATAGTCATACGCCTCGGTCACTGCCACATCGTCGGTGGCTGCAGCGCCTTCGTCGCGCACCAGGGTGCCGGGTAATGCGGTGCCGTGTTGCGCATCGTAAATACGCCGCTGCACCGCTTGCGTGGCCGGTGCGGCATCTGCGACGAGCGCCTCTGCGCGTGCGAGCAGGCCGCGCGCACGCTGCTGCCGCAGGAACGCGGTGATGTGGCGGGACAGCTGCGCGCAGTGGCGTGCATGCTCGGGCGCCGCCTGCGCCACATGGTCCAGCAAATACGGCGGCAGAATGCCGGCACGGCGCGGGGCGACGGACGCAGACATAAGCGGTCTCCACAGTGGGATGCGCTCGCGACTATGCCCAGGCCTGGTTTAGGAAAACGTTAGGCCGGCCCGGATCACACGCCTGTGGCGTGTTGCGATAGGTCTGGCGTTCATTCCAGCTGCGCCAATGCCTGCTGGATCGGCGTCTGCCCGTCGATGAAGCCGACGGTCTTGCCGATGGTGGCCGGCGTTGCCAATGCCGCCGCGATCACCTGCGCCACGTTGCCGCGCGAGACGCCGCCGTCGGCATCGCCGCCCGGATCGCGGGTGATGTGGCCGGTTGGCGCATCCTGGGTCAGCCGACCCGGCCCCAGCACGGTCCAGTCCAGCGTGGTATCGCGCAGATGTGCATCGGCGGCGGCCTTGGCCTGCGCATAGGCGAAGAAGCCATCGTCCGGCCCGATGCCGTGTTCCAGCCCGGCACCGAGATAGGACACCATCACGTAACGGCGCACGCGCACCTGTTCGGCGGCATGCATCGAACGGATTGCCGCATCGCGATCCACCGCATAGGTGCGCGCCGCATCGCCACCGCCGGCGCCGGCCGACCACACCACCGCATCGTGGCCGGAGAACGCTGCGGCAATCGCATCGGTATCGGCGTGTTCGATGTCGAACAGCAACGGCGTGGCGCCATCGGCAATCACATCGTCGGTGTGCTCGGCATTGCGGAACAACGCAGTCACTTGATGCCCACCGCGCACCAATAGCGGAGTAAGCAAACGCGCGACCTTGCCATGGCCGCCAATCAACACGATACGAGACATCCACCACTCCACCACTGCGCGCCGCAAGGGCGCGGAATGCCACCATCCTCGCCAATGCGGTGCTAAGGAGGTGTTATCGCAGCGGCAATCAACTTTTTATTCTCAGCGTTTGTCTTCATTGCATCGAACCCACGTCGCCCGCTATGTGCAAGGTATCGGCAGCAGCCAATACACCGGCTCAAAACGCGCATGGCGCAATGACCGCATCGATCGCATCTGGGACACTATGCGGCCCCTGTGTGTGCGAGATGCCGATGACCACCTCCCCTGATTTGCGTCCACGCGTTGGATGTGGCGCCTTCATCCGCCGTGCCGATGGCCACTTGCTGCTGGTGCAACGCGGGCGTGCGCCCGAGCAAGGCCATTGGGGCTTGCCAGGTGGCAAAGTGGACTGGATGGAAACCGTCGAAAACGCCGTGGTGCGCGAAGTGCTCGAAGAAACCGGCCTGCATGTGCACCTGCAACGCGTGCTGTGCATCGTCAGCTATTTCGAGCCGGATCTGACGCCACCGGAGCATTGGGTCGCGCCGGTGTATCTGGCCGCCATCCACGGCAGCGAACACGCGGTGCGGCGTGAGCCTGAGGCCATCCTCGCTATCGGTTGGTTCGCGCTGGACGCACTGCCATCGCCGCTGACCACCTCCACGGTGCAGGCATTGCAGCATCTGCACGCGCAAGGCCTGCCGGCCTCTACAGACTAAGCGCGGCACGTCATCGCAGCTGTCTGGCGTTATCCTCGCCGGCTGACTGCCTGGGAGGGCAACGCATGGCACACCATTGGTGGACACGAACGGTTGTTTTGCTGCTGATCGGCTACGTAGGCACTGCATACGCTGCAGCGGCAGAGACGGCACAACCCGCTGCAACCGCACAGGACGGCATCCGGCATGTGAGTGCATTCGCGCTGCCGGTCTCTGAGTATCTGAGCCCGGAGGCACGTGCGCATGTGGCTGCAGAAGTCGCGCGCGTCGATCCGTTGGCCAAGGCCGACAACGCCACGCTACTGACGCAATTGCCCAGCATCCGCGCCGACACCGAACGTTGGGCCGAAGGCGTGATCGCGCAGCTGCGCACACGCTACGCGGTGGAGATCACCCCCGAGACCTGGAACGGCGTGCCGGTGTTGCGGGTGGAGCCACGCACGCGCACACCCGAACAGGCAAAGCGTTTGCTGATCGAGCTGCATGGCGGCGGATTCGTGATGGGTAGCGCTGCCTCGTTCGGCCTGATGGAAGCCATCCCGATCGCGGCGATGACCGGCATGAGCGTGGTTGCGGTGGACTACCGGATGGGCCCGGAGCATCGCTTCCCGGCCGCCAGCGAAGATGTGGCGGCGGTGTATCGCGCCGCGCTCAAGACCTACGCCCCGGAGCGTATCGGCATCTTCGGCTGCTCGGCCGGCGGTGTGCTCACCGGCGAGTCGCTGGCATGGTTTGCCAAGGAGCGCCTGCCGATGCCGGCGGCGGCGGGCATGTTCTGCGCCGCTGGCGACGCGCGTTATCGCGGCGATTCGCGTGTGGTGGTCGCCGCGGTGAACGATGCCTTGCTGCCGGACAAGGCCGGAGCGCTGCCGATCATGGAAGACCTGTATTACGGCGAGAACGTGGACTTCCATGACCCGCTGGTGTCGCCGGTGTTCTCCGATGCGGTGCTGCGCCAGTTTCCGCCGACCTTGTTTCTCACCGCCACGCGTGCAGCCGAACTGAGCGCCACGGCCTATACGCATGCGCGCCTGGTGGATCTGGGTCGCGAATCGGACTTGCACGTCTGGGACGGGCTGGGCCATGGTTTCCACCTCACCGAGACACTGCCGGAAAGCCAGCAGGCGTTGCGGGTTACTGCACGCTTCTTCAGCAAGCATCTGGGCCTGCCACCACCGGCATTGGCCGCGCCACACTAACGCCACGCTGACATCGACTAGGCACCGCGCTTACATCTTCTCGCCTAGGTTGAGACGGACCGGCGCTGCACTTGCAGTGCCGACATTGATCAGGAGAGTCGGATGAGTCTGCAAATTCCTCAGGGTGCATTGGTGGTTGTGGCCGATGGCGGCGAAGCACGTTGGTTCACCAACACCGGCAACGAAGCCAAGGTGGTGCTGCGTCAGCACGCACGCACCGATGTGCAGAACGTCGATGACGACGGCCCGGCCGGCAAGGCGCCGCAGGATCTGAGCAACGCGGATCTGGACGAAATGACTTTCGCCAAGCAGTTGTCGCATGCCTTGAACGATGGCGCGCTGAAGCACGAATACACCCATCTGGTATTGGTGGCCGACCCGACCACGCTAGGCCGTGTCCGCCCCTTGCTGCACAAGGAAACACAGCAGCGCCTGGTGGGTGATCTGGCCAAGGACCTCACCAATCTGCCGCTGGAAGACATCCAGCGCGCGCTGTCCTGATAGCGGAGCACGCGCGCGATGGGGTTTGTTCGCGAGTACGCCACGCAGGCACCTGAGCGCAGCGAGGTGGATGCACAGGCCGGGCTGCAGGTGCTGGAGTTCGGCACCGATTGGTGCGGTCACTGCATGGCCGCCCAGCCGCTGTTGCAAAAACTGCTGGGTGGTTTCGAGGCGGTGGATTACCGCAAGTTCGAAGATGGAAAAGGGCGGCCGCTTGGCCGCTCTTTCCGCGTGAAGTTATGGCCAACCATCATCCTGCTGCGCGATGGCGAAGAAGTCGCGCGCGCGGTGCGCCCGCAGACGCGCGAGGATCTGCAGCCGTTGTTGGCAGTGCTGGGTGAGCCTGCGATTTAGAGCGGCTGACAAAACTATTGCGCTCACCGCAAGGTGGGCGCGGCCGTTGCTGTATGCGTTGAAACGCCTTGAAAACACGGTGTTTTGGCAAAGCTGCGCCCTCGCGCCTGCAGCGATCTGCACGCTGTAGTAACATGTGCGGCTGATCAAGCCCCTGGGCACTTGCCCACCCCTTGGTCGTCTGTCCCGCAGCGTCGCTGAGTTTTCGCGGCCGTCCGGGAATGCCTCCGGTGTCATCCCCTGCATGTGCGTTTGCCATGCGCGCGCGATGTGCTGTGTCCTGTGCGTTGCCAGGGCGAGTGGGCAGCGATGGCCGCACATGGAGACCAAACATATGCACGACACGCGCACGATTGCCTCGCACTTCGGTTGGTTCAAGCGCCGTCGCCAACTGCAACTGGACGAAGTCACCGTGGTCGACCGCCCGATGCTGCGCAAGGCCGTGGGTGCGGCCGCACTGGGCAATGCGATGGAGTGGTTCGACTTCGGCGTGTACGGCTATCTGGCGGTGACGCTAGGGCAGGTGTTCTTCCCCGCGAGCAATCCCACCGCGCAGTTGATTGCGACCTTTGCCACGTTCACCGTCGCATTTTTGGTGCGGCCGATCGGCGGGATGGTGTTCGGCCCGCTCGGCGACCGCTACGGGCGGCAGAAAGTGCTGGCGGCCACCATGATCCTGATGGCGTTGGGCACCTTCAGCATCGGCTTGATCCCGTCCCATGCAACCATCGGCGTGTGGGCGCCGGTGTTGTTGCTGTTGGCGCGGCTACTGCAGGGCTTTTCCACCGGCGGCGAATACGGCGGGGCAGCGACCTTCATTGCCGAATACGCCACCGACCGCAATCGCGGCCTGATGGGCAGCTGGCTGGAATTCGGCACGCTGGGCGGTTACATCGCCGGTGCGGCCACGGTGACGGCATTGCACATGGCCTTGAGCCAGACGCAGATGCTCGAGTGGGGCTGGCGCATCCCGTTTCTGGTCGCCGGCCCGTTGGGGTTGCTGGGCCTGTACATGCGCATGAAACTGGAAGAAACCCCGGCGTTTCGTGCCTATACCGCGCAATCGGAACAACGCGAACGGCAAACCGCAGGGCAAGGCCTGCTCACGCTGCTGCGCCTGCATTGGCCGCAGTTGCTCAAGTGCGTTGGGCTGGTGCTGGTGTTCAACGTTACCGACTACATGCTGCTGACCTACATGCCCAGCTACCTCAGCGTCACCATGGGCTATGCCGAGAGCAAGGGCCTGTTGCTGATCATCCTGGTGATGCTGGTGATGATGCCGCTCAACATCGTCGGCGGCCTGTTCAGCGACAAGCTTGGCCGCCGCCCGATGATCATCGGTGCCTGCATTGCCTTGTTCGTGTTGGCGATCCCGTGCCTGATGCTGATCGGCAGTGGCCACGACGGGCTGATCTTCGCCGGGCTGATGCTGCTCGGCCTGGCGCTGGTGTGCTTCACCAGTTCGATGCCCTCCACGTTGCCGGCGCTGTTCTACACACCGGTGCGCTACAGCGCGCTGTCGATCGGCTTCAACGTCTCGGTGTCGTTGTTTGGCGGCACCACGCCGTTGGTCACTGCCTGGCTGGTGGAGCGCACCGGCGACCCGCTGGTGCCGGCGTACTACCTGATGGGCGCGGCCGCGATCGGGTTGGTGACCATGCTGTTCGTGCGCGAAACCGCCGGCTTGCCGTTGCGTGGCTCACCGCCGGCCGTGGCCACCGATGCCGAAGCACGCGCGCTGTTGCAGGCCGATAGCCCGGTGACCGTGGATGCGCAGCTGCCACTGCGCACCGCGCCCTCCATGGGCCAGCCGCGCACGGCGTAAGCGGGCTCGGCGCAGTGGATGCGCGTGATGCGCACCGGGCTCAGTGCACGTTGGGCGCAAGCATGTCGGCCGAGGGCATGCCTTCGCCGGTTTCCACATAGCGTTTGAGGCTGCTGCCCAGGAAGAAGCGCCAGCCGCGCGCGCAGGCCTCCTTGCATGGCGATTCGCGATAACCGGACTGGACGAACTCCACCTGCGTGCCCTGGCTGGTGGAGTGCAGCTCGAAGCGCATCACGGTGCCTTTCCATGCATCCGAATCGAGCATGTTGGAGTCGTGGCAACGCCAGCACACCAGGCGATGATCGGCGCCCTCGTCGATGCTCAACTCCACCCGCCAGCCCTGACGGCTCCAGTCCAGCCGCACCCTGCCGTTGCCCAGGCTCACCTCGCGCGTCCACCAGCGGGCCAGCTGCCTTGGCTCGGACAGCGCAGCGGAAACCACTTCCGGCGCGGCGGCAATGACGATGCTGTGGCGGATCTCACGATTCATCGGGTGGGCATTCGCAGCGTAGATACCGATGATCGCGCATTTTGCAGGCCAATTGCAGGATTGTCCTGGCACTGCACAGTTCGCTCGTCTAACGCTCACATGGCGCTGGGTACCATCGGGGCGGACCCCTAACGACGAAGAACAGGCATGACGACGCTTCCGATACCAGTGATGGACGTTGCCGCGCAACGCGATCTGGCCACGGCGCACGCGCTGTTGGAAAACCCCGGTGTGGCAGCGCAACTTGCCAACGCGCTGGGCGCGCCGATCGAGAGTCTGATCACCAAGCGGCTACCGAAAATGCTGACCCGCAGCATCGATGGGGTCACCCGCCGCGCATTGCAGGTGGCAATGAAATCGGCATTGCTCAGCTTGCGCGGCCAGGCCGATACGCAGCAGCCCGCCTCCACCGCGCGGCACACCATGGTGGTTGCTGTCGCGGGCGGCGCAGGCGGATTTTTCGGATTGCCCGGTCTCTTGGTGGAGTTGCCGGTGACCACCACGGTGATGCTGCGCTCCATCGCCGATATCGCACGCTCGGAAGGCGAATCGCTGCACGATCCGGAAACGGCGCTGGCCTGTCTGGAAGTGCTGGCGCATGGCGGACGCAGCGTCAGCGATGACGGTGCGGAGTCTGGCTATTTCGCCGTACGCGCGGCCATGGCGCAGCAACTCAGCGCCGCCGCGCATTACGTGGCCGCACATGGTTTCGCAAGCAAGGGCGCGCCCGCGCTGGTGTCGTTGGTGTCGCGCGTTGCGGCCAAGTTCTCGGTCAACGTCGGCGAAAAACTCGCCGTGCAGGCGGTGCCGCTGGTGGGTGCCGTGAGTGGCGCAACGCTCAATACCGTGTTCATGCGCCACTTCCAGGCGATGGCACGCGGGCATTTCATCGTGCGTCGATTGGAGCGGCGCTTTGGAGAAGAGGCCGTGCGGCGTGCGTATGACGCATTGCCTGCACCGCGTTGAGATCCAGACCGCATCTCATCTGCCGGCCGCGCAACACGCATTGCTCGCAACCAA
>NZ_JBWWVR010000034.1:0-12995 GCF_056675575.1 Xanthomonas sp. NCPPB 3959 | reverse complement strand
ACCAGGCCGCAGATCAGCCGCTCTGCAACCGACGCATCCACACCGTTCGATTTACCTCTCAAGGCGACCGAGAGATCGAGCTTCAGCGTCGTTTGGATGTTTCAAAGCCGCGTTGGTCGGCGTTGGTCGAGGGCGCGATGTGCTCACCGCTTGCGAGACACGCCGCAAGTACGTCCATGTAGGCTCGGTGGCGGCATCCATGCCGCCACACGGTCCCGCAAGCGGTGAGCGCATCGCACCTGCTCATTTGGCTGTGTGCTGATGGGAACCACAACGCCGGCTGCGTCCAACTGACGGTGGGCGTAGGAGTTTTGTTGGCCGCTCCAGGTCTTGCGTTGATCCGTCGGTCATTCCCGCTGATCTGCGCGGTGATCGCTTGCCAGCAGAGCTTTAGATGCACGATGTCACTGCGACACGTCACAATCACTTTCGCCTATGTCGGACCTCCTCCATGAGCAAACCTTTTTCGCCGGCCTCCGCGCGCAACCGTGACCCGATCCTTGCGGTATTGCATCGGCACTTTGCCGACCGTCGTCATGTGTTGGAGATCGGTGCAGGCACCGGGCAGCACGCGGTGCATTTTGCGGCGGCGATGCCGTGGTTGCGTTGGCAGGCGAGCGATCATCCCGATCATCTGCCGGGCATGACGCAGTGGTTGGGCGAGGCTGCATTGCCAAATACGCCGCCACCGATTGCATTGCAGGCGGTGCTGACGCCGACGCCGGGTCTGGCACCGGCACCGCCGTTGCCGATCGTGCAAGCGGGAGAGGTTGCCGGCTATGACGCTGTATATAGCGCCAATACCTTGCACATCATGGGCTGGCCGCAGGTGCAGGCCTTGTTTGCGGGATTGCCTGCGGTGATGACGCCGGATGCGCTGTTGGTGGTGTATGGACCGTTCAACCGCGATGGACAATTCACCAGCGACAGCAATCGCGCATTCGATGCGATGCTGCGCGAGCGCGATGCTGCCTCGGGGATTCGGGATGCGGAGGCAGTGGATGCGCTGGCGGCTTCGGTGGGATTGCAGTTGATCGACGATGTGGCGTTGCCGGCAAATAATGTATGTCGGGTGTGGCGGCGAGCGTAAGTCGGTTGCTTTTTTGAAAAGCATGCACACCGACATTCCGACTGGTCCTTGCCCGCCCACCGTCGCGGGACCTTACGCGGCATGGATGCCGCGTAAGAGCTTACAAGGACGTACTTGCAGCGTGTCCCGCGATGGTGGGCGGGCAAGGGCCCTGCAGCAAAGCCTCAGATCAGCCGCTCTCCACCTGATCCTACGGCCACGACATGGCACTCAAAATTTCGAGTCGTTAAAGAGCGGCATCGTACCCATGCGCTGATGCAGGTTGGCGCGGCAGCAACTCAGCGCCTGCGTCGTTCCAGCCACCACAGAGCTGTGGCCAGCGTGAGCCAGGCCAGTAGCCACGGCCAGCGGGTGCCGGGTTGGGTTATTGGCGTGCCGAGGGTCGCGTTTGTGTGGGTAGCGGCGGCCATCGCAAGGGTGGCGTCGCGGGTTTGTTGGGTATGCACGGTGGGGGCGTCGGCGGGCGCGCGGACGTAAAGCCAGCGTTGGTCTTTGCCGGTTTGCAGGCGATGCCAGCCTGCGCTTGTGGGCCAGTACGCGGCGCAGGCCTGGGCCTTATTTGTGGGATCTGGCAGCAGCGGTTGGGCTGTGCCGGTGGGGCCAGTGACATGCGCGGTTGTGGCGATACCGCACAACGTCATGCGCTGTTGCGACCAGCCTTCTTGCAGCGGGGCGGATGCGGTGCCGCCCGCGCGGGCGACGGCGCCGAACAGCTGCGCCCACAGCGCGGCATGCAGGTCGCTGCGGCCGGCCAATACCAACGCGAAGCTGTCTTCGATCAGGGCGATGCCGATGCGGCCCCGGCCTTGTGCGTGCCACCAGCCCAGCGCGCTGCCGTCGTCGGCGCGTGCTGCAATCACTGCCTCGGCATCTTGCGGTTGCAGATCGCGGCGTTGCAGCGGTGGAAGTGTGGGAGTGTCGGCAGGGGCTGCAGCTGGATCGATGGACGGTGCGGCCGATGACAGCGATCGCGGGGCGGCGATTGCAGTGCTGGTCGTTCCGCCGGTTGTCGCAAAGCCGAGCGCGTTGAGTGCTGCGCGGGTGCCGGCATCCAGTGGTCCGTCGGTGCGTACCAGCACGCCCAGGCCGCGGTCGATCGCGGCGCGCACGGTTTGGCGTTGCGCGTTGCCCAGCGTGACCAGGCGGCGTTGGTCGATGACCAGCAGGTCGAGTGTGTCCAGGCTGGTGGCGTCCAGTGCGGCGCTCTCGCCCAGTTGCACGCCGGGGCCGACCGCGATCTGGCTGCGCACGTCCAGCCCGGCATCGTTGGCCCAGCGGCGTAGATATTTCAGTTCCGGCTGCGGTGCGCCGGCCAGCAACAGCACACGCGCGGGCGGCACTGCGGTGATCAGCACCGGCACCTGCACGCGGCTGCGTTCGGCGCCTGCGGCATCGCGCAGGCGCAGCGCGAACACCACCTGCCCTGCTACGCGCGCCAGGCCACGCAGATGCACCTGGCCGGTTGCGTTGGCTACGGCGGTGTCGACCACCTGGCCGGCGGGGTCGAGCAACTCCACCCGTGCTGCCGGCAGGCCCTGGACGCGGGCGCTGATGGCGAAGGTTTCGCCGGGGGCGACCGGTGACGTTGGCGAGACGGCGACCAGACCCTGCGGTGCCGGGCCAAGCGCCAGTCGCAGCGGTACGCCAAGTGCATCGCGGTCGCGTGCCGGCAGGCCGGTGCCATGCACGACCACTGCGGTGGTGCCGGGCGCGCGGCGCAGGGCGGTGGCCAGATCCGGTACGCGTGCCACGCCTGCCAGCGCAGGCGCTTCGGGCAAGGCGACCCATTGCGCCTCATTCGGGCCGAGCTGAGCTGACGTGGTGCCCGCGGTGGCGACGTGCAGCTCGCTCGTGCTGCCAGCGCGCGGTGGCGGCAGCAGCACCGGGTACAGCAGGCCCGCGAGCAGCGGTTGAGCGGCGAGCAACAGCCACAGCCTGGCGCGGGAATGTGGTTGCCGAGCGTGCGCGCGTAACAGCCGGAACCAGCCGACCACCACCACCAGAAAGAGTGCCGAACCGACCAGCCAGGGCAGTGACAGCGTCATGGCTGCGGCTCCCGGCGCAGTGCATCCAGATAGCGTTGGCCGCGTGCGTCAGGAGTGGCGCGTCGGTGGACGGGTGCGGGCGGGGCGATGAGGGTGCGCCAGACCTGGGCACGCAGTTGGGCGCGACAGGCGGCGCAGCCGGGTTCGGTGCGCAAGGTTTCTACTGCCGCGGCCAGGCTCAGCGGGTCGTGCAGGCGGTCTTGCTGGCGTTGCAGCCACTGCGCGTAGCGGGCCAGGGTGGCGTCCGACACAGGTGCGGGTTCGCCAAGCGCGTCCCACAGTTGCAGCGCGGACGGGTCGGGATCCGGGCGGGTGTCCAGCCCGGCGGCACGGTCGCCCAGGCCGGCGCGGTCGCCGCTCAGGCGCCGGCTGGGGTCGATCGGCGGCAGCTGGGTGCCGACCCGCGCCAGGTAGATGCGTTCGGCCTGCTGCACCTGCTTGATGAAGCCCAGCGCCTTGTTGGCAAAGGGCAGCGCGCGCCCGGGCTGGCCCTGGCGCAGCTCGCCCTCGGACTGCCACATCTGGTCCAGCGCGGCGCGCAGTAGCGCGCGCGTCTGCGGGTCGAGCAGGGTGGCGGCTTCGGCGTGGTCGTGGGTATGCCCGAACTCGGAGAGCACATCCTGCGCCTGGCCGAAGCTGCTGCGCTCGGGCCGGCCGTTGTTGTTGCCGTGGTCATGGTCGTGGTCATCCAGCGCGGCGGCGCCGGGTTCGGATGCGGCGTCGCGCTTGTGGTCGTCGTGCCCGTGTTCGTCCTGGGCGGGCGCCTGCGCAGCTGTCGCAGGCGTTGCCGGTGCATCCGCAGTGGGCATGTCGGCGGTGGGCAGATCGTCGGCCGGTGCGTCGCTGGTGGGCGGGGCGTCGGCGGTCGGCGGGCCCTTGGGTGTGCCTTCGCTTTCTTCGCCGAGGAATTGGCCGTAGCGCAGCCGCAACAGGCGCTGGTCCACGCCGATGGCGTCGGACCGCTTGAGATAGGCATCCGGAGCCAGGCGCGGCTTTTCCTTCAGCAGCGCCTCGGCGTCGATGATGATCTGGCGCTGGCTGCGGAAGTAAGCCGGCAAGGTTTGTTTGACGCTGGCTTCCAGGCCGGCGGCCAGGGTCTGTTCGGGCGGCGGCCAGCGCAGGATCACGCTGGCGCTGCGGCCTTCCTGCGCGGTGGGTTGGCGGGTGTCGTGGACGATCAATTGGGCGATCAGGTCGTCGCCGGCCGCCATGCCCAGGGCCTGCGGCTGCAGCGTGGTGGAAAAGCCGCGCTGCCTGGCCGGGCCGCTGCCGGTGAGGGTGCGGCGCTGGGTCTTGAAGGTGATGTTCTCGCCGCTGCCCTGGGCCAGGGTCAGGCGCAGCTCGGCGGTGGCGGCCACCGCGTAGTCGTCGCTGGCTTCGAAGCGCAGCGTCCAGCCGGCATTGGTGGGCGTCCACAGCACCAGGCTTTGTTCGGGCGCGAGCACGCGCACCTGCGGCGGGCGATCCGGCAGTACGTCGAGCCGATGCAGCTGGCGGTCTGCCGGCGCACCGTCGATGAGGATGCGATACAGGCTGGCGCGCTCGGCGATCCACTGGCCTTGCCACTGATCGCTGCTGCCTTGCCGGGCCAGCGCGATGAGGCGGCCGTCGGTGAGCCGCAGCGCCACGCTGCGCGGGGCGGGGCTGACCTGCAGCTGCCAGTCCAGCCGGGTGCCGGTTGGCACGCGCGCATCCAGGCCGGGCAGGCGTGCGGACGGCAGGCCGGTGTAGGCGCGCGGGGTGCTGTGTAGCCGGGCCTGACGCAGCGTGGGAGCGCCGTTGCCGGCACGGGCGGCGGCGACGTGGTCCTTGCTAGGAGTGGGCTGGGTGGCGCGGTGTGGCCACAGCAGCAGTGCGACGCAGGCCAGCAGGCCGAGCAGGCTCCATGGCCAGGCACGCCGCCACGGCCAGGCTGGGCGGAGATCGCGCGGGGTGCTGCGCAGCCGCTGTTCCAGGCGCTGCCGTTGCAGGGCCTGCAAGGGGCCGAGCTGCGCGGTCGAGGCGAACAGCAGATCGCTGCTGTCTTCCAGATCCGCTTCGCGATCCAGCCGGCGGATCAGCCAGGTCTGGTCGAGTCGCCGTGCCGCCAGCATCGCCGCCCCAATCAGTGCCAGCAGGCCCAGGAGAAGCAACGGCACGATCGCCACATGCGCACCACTGCGCCACGCCAGTAGCGCAGGCAGCACGGCCAGCGGTAGCCCGAACAGCAGCACGCCTGCGGCCTGCCGCCGTCGCGCGGCCTGCCATGCTTCGTGCAGCGCCGGCGTGCTCATGCCGCGTTGCTCCGGCGTGGCGCTGTGGCCAGCCAGCGTTCGGCCGCGAACAACAGCAGCACCAGGCCGATCAGCCATGGCGCCAGCGGCCACGGTGCGGCGGTCAGGCGGATAGCCGCAGGGCCACGCTGTGGTTGTTGGGTCTGTGCCAGCGCACGCTGTGGTGCGGGCGTCGATTGCAAGGCGTCATGCAGGCGGGTGGGGAAATCGGCATCCAGCAGCGCAGGCAGGTGCTGCGGTTGCAGCGGCGCAGCCCAGCGCAACAAACGTCCGCGCCCGAACGCGATGGCATCGATCAGCGGCGCGCCGTGCGCGTCTTGCAGCAGTGGCTGCAGCGGGCCTGCAAGTGCGGGCGGGGCCGGCGTTTGCGCAGCGATCAGCAGTTGCCCGCCGGCCGCGACCCAGGCAATGACCGGCGCCGGCGGTGGACGCTGCGACAGCCATGCCACCACCGTACCGGGTGCCCAGCGCGCAGGCACTGCGGTGTTGGGCGCGCTGACCGGTAACGCGCCAGGCAATGCCCAGGCAGCATGGACGGCGCGCAGATAGCGCAATGCCGGATCGGCGGGGGCGTCGGCGATCGCCTGCAGCCGCAGCGGTGCGACAGCTGCGGCAGGGGCGAGCGGCGATTGGCCGGGCAGCACCTGCCATTGCACGTTGCGCGACAGCTGCAGGCGCTGGGCATCCAGCGGCCCCCATTGGCTCGGCACGATCACGCTGAGTGCGGTGTCCGGCGGCAGGCTGGCATCGAGCTCGCGTAGCAGGCTGCCGACCGCTTGCGTGGTGCCGGCGGTCGCGGTGTATGGGTTGGTCGCATCGGCATCGATCGGAGGGAAGCCCGGCGCCAACCACACCCACTGCGCGTTCGCTGCGTGGCTGAGCGCGCGCGCCTCGGCCACATCCACGCCAGGACTCACCGCAATCCGCGGGCGCATATCCTGATGGTCGCGCAATGCCGGCTCGGCCAGCAGCAACGCCAATGCCGCGAGCAACAGCAAGCGCACCAGCAGCAGCGGCCATTCGTCGAAACGCACACGATGCCGTGGGCGCGGCAGCGCACGCAGCCAGCGCAGCGCGGCGAAGTCGGTGGGCCGGTGTTCGCTGCGGCGTGCCAGGTGGATCAGTAGCGGCAGCAGCAGTGCGGCCAACGCGGCCAGGCCGGCGGGGAAGAGCAGGAGCAGGTTCACGGCCGCGCCACCTCAGCGGCGTGCGCGATGAGGTGCAATGACGGTACCTCGCTGAGACGGGAGTATCGGCTCATCGCCGCGCACCCTGCCCAAACAAGTCGCGCAATGCCGCGTCGGGTGGTGCATCCAGATAATGCAGCGCATGCGCAATGCCGGCGGCCTGCCAGCGGGCCTGCCGCGCGCGCTGCGCATCGCCGAAGCGTTGCAGATACGCATCGCGCATCGCGGCGCCATCGCCGAGCAATTCTTCGCCGGTTTCCGGATCGCGGAAGCGGTGCCCGCCGCTGAAAGTGAAATCGCGTTCGTCGCAGGTCAGCACTTGCAGCTGGATCACTTCGCGGCGTGCGGCGGCAAGTTTTTCCAGCGCGCCGACCAATGCTTCATCGAAGCCATCGCCGATCGACAGCACCAGCGCATGTGCGGCGATGCGTTCCCACAGCGGGCGTAGCGCATCCATGCCGGGCCAGCGTCCACCGGCGCGCAGACGCTGCAAGGCCAGCCAGAGCCGGTCGCGTTGGCGTGGACCGCCGCCTGCCGGCACCGCCACCAGGCCATCGCCGTGCACGGCGAACAAGCCCACTTGATCGCCCTGGCGCAGCGCCACTTCGGCAGCGCATGCGGCCAAGGTCGCCATCGCCTGCAAGCGCGTGTAGGCAGGGCGTGCCTGATCGGTCTGGCCCGCGGAGGCGGTGGCATCGAGCAACAGCCACAGCGTGAGCGGGCTTTCGCGCTCGGCTTCGCGCACGAAGAAGCGGTCCGAGCGCGCGTAGAGTTTCCAGTCGATCTGGCGCAAGGCATCGCCAGGTTCGTAAGCGCGGTATTGCGAAAATTCCAGCCCGGCACCACGGTTGCGGCTGGCGTGCTGGCCGATGCCGTGCGCGCTTTGCGCGTGGCGCGCATGCAGCTGCAAACCGCGCAGGCGGCTGCGCAGCTCGGCAGGAATCAACGCCGGCAGGTCCACGCTCACGCTACTGCGCGCCTCACGCTGGGAACGGCACGGCGCGCAGCAGCGCGGCGACCACATCGTCGGCGCTGCGTTGTTCGGCCTCGGCCGCAAACGACAGCAGCAGGCGGTGGCGCATCACTGGCGCGGCCAGCGCAATGACATCGTCGCGGGTGGCGGCAAAGCGGCCTTGCAGCAATGCGCGTGCCTTGGAGGCGAGCACCAGCGATTGCCCGGCGCGCGGGCCGGCGCCCCACCGGATCCATTGACGCACCTCGTCGCTGGCCTGCGGGCCGGGCCGGCTGGCCCGCACCAGGCGATTGATCCAGGTCAGCAGATCCGCGCCGACATGCACCTGCCGCACCTGTTGCTGCAGCGCCAACACGTTGTCCGCGTCCATCACCACCGGCACCTGCGTAGTTGCGGTGCCGGTGGTCTGGGTGAGGATGTCGCGCTCTTCCTGCTCGCTGGGGTAATCGACGCGCACATGCAGCAGGAAGCGGTCCAGCTGCGCTTCCGGCAGCGGATAGGTGCCGGCCTGTTCGATCGGGTTCTGCGTGGCCAGCACGAAGAACGGCGCCGGCAACGCATAGGTAGTGCCGGCGTAGCTGACGGTGCGTTCGCTCATCGCTTCCAGCAATGCGGCCTGGGTCTTGGGCGGGGTGCGATTGAGCTCGTCGGCCAGCAGCAGATTGGTGAAGATTGGCCCCTGCTGGAAACGGAACTGCCGATGCCCGGTGCCGTGATCCTCTTCCAGCAGCTCGGTGCCGAGGATGTCGCTGGGCATCAGGTCGGGAGTGAACTGCACGCGGCGGAACTGCAGCTCCAGCGCTTGCCCGAGCGAGCGCACCAGCAGCGTCTTGCCCAGGCCGGGCGCGCCTTCCAGCAGGCAGTGGCCGCCGGCCAGCAGGCCGATCAGCAGTTGCTCCACCACCGCGCCCTGGCCCACCACCGCCTGGGCCAGGGCCGCACGCAGCGCGCCGAGTTGGGAGAGCTGGTTGGCGAGAATGTCGTCGTTGGGGGAAGTCATGGGGAAGTCTCGTTATGTGACTGCTGGCGTAGGAGCGCGCTTGCGCGCGACGCTTCACCGGGAAATCTTCATCGCGCGCCAGCGCGCTCCTACACGGCGGTCAATTGGTCAACGCATACATCACGATGTTGACGCCGAACCTGGTGTTGTCTTCGGCCAGAAATCGCTTGTTGCGCCAGTCGTAATCCCATTCGCAGCCGTAGTCCTTGTTGCTGTACAACACGCCGAGCCGGCCATCGATGCTGATGCCCTTGAGGTAATCGTGCACCAGATCGTCGCCCCAGCCATTGAGTTCGAAACTGGTGGCCGGTGGGCCATCAGGAAACTTGAAAAATGCGTTGTAGAGGCGATGACTCTTGGGCAACTTCTGCAGCGCGGTCTTGCCGAAGATGGATGTCATCTGCGCTTCGAACGAGGTGGCGAACAGGCCATCGATATCGTGATTGCAATCGTCCACGAACACGAAGCCGCCATTGCGCACATAGCGCTCGAAGTTGCGCCGCTCGGCCGGGTTGAATTCCACCAGCTTGTGCCCGGCCAGATAGCAGAACGGTGCCTGCAACATGCGCGGATCGGCCAGATCCAGCACGTGCTCCTGCGGGTCCACGCGCAGCTGGGTGTAGTCGATCAGCGAGGTGATCAGGTTGGACGGCATGCGCGCATCCACATCCCAATCGCCGGAGTCGTAACGCAGCCGGGTGAACCAGAAATCGTAGTTGCCGGCCGCGCGTGCACGCAGCGGGAGCGCCAGGGTGACGGCGCTACCGAGCAACAAGCCTAGGAAGTGGCGCCGCGAAGTGGGAGCCGGGAGACCGGGAACGGGAGCCGCAAGCGCCTGCAAGGTATCAGTCTGCAAAGAGCGGCTTCTGCGCTCCGATTCCCGAATCGCCACTCCCGAATCCCGGCTCCGACTCACACCGCATCCGACAACGAGGTAAACGTAAAGTCGCGCAGACGCATCGGCGGGATCATCATCACGAAGTTGGATTCGTCACCGGCCACCCGCACCGGCTTGCCCAGTTCGTCGATGTTGTTGAGCATGATCACCGGCGATTCGTTGAAGCGGAAATTCTTCACCGGGTACTTGATCTGCCCGTTCTCGATGTAGAAGGTGCCGTCGCGGGTCAGGCCGGTGAGCAGCACGGTCTGCGGGTCGACCATGCGGATGTACCAGGTGCGCGTGACCAGGATGCCCTTCTCGGTGCCGCGCACCAGCTCGGCGATGTTCTTGTCGCCGCCGGCCATCAGTAGGTTGCCCGGCTCGCCGATCGCGCGCTTGCCGTTCTTCTGCGCCCAATAGCGCGAATACTGCAGGTTGGCGATCTTGCCGTTTTCCACGATCGACATCTTCTCGCGCGGCAGGCCCTCTTCGTCCCACGGCAACACTGCGGCACGCGCATCCCACGGGTCGGCGGTGATGTTCACGCGCGGGTCGTAGACCTGTTCGCCGAGCTTGTTGCCGCCGCCTTTCTTGGACAGGAAGCTGCGGCCTTCATCGGCGCGGCGCGCGTCGAAGAAATTCATCATGAACGAGATCAGCCCCGCAGCGGCGGCCGGCTCCAGAATCACCGTGTACTTGCCCGGTTCCAGCGCCTTGGCTTCGGCCGAGTCGCTGGCCTTGCGCATCGCAATGCGGATGTCCTGCTCGGCCTTGAAGTCGGCCGCATCCTTCAGATTGCGCCCCACCCAGCCCGAGCCGCGGCCGTCTTCGGTGCGCACGGTGCAGGTGTAGTCGAAACGTGCGCCACGCTGGTAGCCGAAATTGCCCTTGCTGTTGGCGAATGCGGTGAAGCTCTGGCCATCCTCGAGAAAGCCGGCAGCGATCAGCCCCTTGCCCTTGCATGGGGCGATCGAATCGGCGGCGACCTGCGCGCGAAACGCCGGGTCGATGGCGGCAGTGGAGTCGCTGAAGGTCGGGCTGGCGGTATAGGTTTGCTTCTCGACCGCCGGCATGAATTCCGGATTTTCCGGGGCCAGGCGGGCCAGATCTTCGGCACGCCGCACCACGCGTTCCAGCGCGGCGTCGTCGAACTCGTTGATGGTGGCGATGCCTACGCGCTTGCCGAACGCCACCTGCACCTGCAGGTCGGTGTTGTCGACGATGCCGCTGGTGGACACGTTGTTGAGTGCGAAACGGATATTGCCGTCGATCGCGCCGGTGAGCGTGGCGGTGCACTCATCGGCCTTGGACAGTTTGATGACCTTGTCCAGAATGGCCTTGGCCTGCGCTTCGGTAAGGATGCTCATATGGGTTTCTCCTGATCAGCCGAGCGAGCGGGCGGTGTTGATGACGTTGATGCCGTCGAAACGGGCGGTGGACGAGCCGTGCGAGACCGCCGAGGACTGGCTCGGCTGGCCTTTGCCGTCGAAGAACGAGCCACCCATGCGGTAATCGCGTTGATCGGCCACGGCGCTGCAGGCGTTCCAGAATTCCGGGGTGCGGATCTGGTAGGCCACATCCTCAAGCATGCGGGTGATCGCGCCGTTCTTGATTTCGTAGAACAGCTGGCCACCGAACTGCGCGTTGTAGCGCTGCTGGTCGATGGAAAACGAGCCATCGCCGATGATGTAGATGCCGTTTTCCACGTTCTTGATCAGGTCGCTCACGCTCAGCGGCGTCTTGCCGGCCGCCAGCGAGACATTGGCCATGCGCTGGAACTGCACGCTCGACCACGAGTCGGCGTAGCAGCAGCCATCGGAGGCGGTCTTGCCAAGGATATGCGCCTGATCGCGAATGGCCTGGTAGTCCACCAGCTTGCCGTCGCGGATCAGATCCCACTGCTTGGTCTTGACGCCTTCATCGTCGTAGCCCACCGCACCCAGGCTACCGGGCTGGGTCTTGTCGGCCAGGATATGCACCTTGTCGCTGCCGTACTGGAAGCCGGCCTTGAGCTTGTCGAGCGTGGCGAAGCTGGTACCGGCGAAATTGGCCTCGTAGCCGAGCACGCGGTCCAGTTCCAGCGGGTGGCCGACCGATTCGTGGATGGTGAGCCAGGTATGCGAGGGGTCTAGCACCAGGTCGTACTTGCCCGGTTTCACCGACGGTGCCTTGAGCTTTTCCTGCGCCTGCTTGGCCGCCGCAATGGCGTCTTCCTTCATGTCGTAGGACAGGCCGTAATTGACCACGCCGTTGGGCGAGACGAACTTGCCCGAGGCCGCGCCATCCAGATATTCGTAGCCCAGGCCCATCGGTGCGGAGAGTCCGTCGCGGGTGCGGAACTTGCCGCTGGCCTTGTCGATGGCAGTCACGCTCATCGGTGCCCAGATGCGGTGCACGTCCTGATCGATGTAGGAACCATCGGTGCTGGCGAAGTACTTCTGCTCGTTGACCACGAACAGCATCGAGTTGACGAAGTTGGCGCCGGCCGCGGTGGCGGCGGCATTGACGCCGAGCAGCAGGTCCACCTTGTCCTTGATCGGCACTTCCATCGCGTTCTTCTTGATCGGCGTCTTCCAGCTCACCTCGCCCACGCCGGGCGTTGGCGCCAGTTGCACGGGTGTGCCCTGCACCTTGGCATTGGCCTTGGCGATCGCGGCGGCCTGCGATGCGGCCTTGGCCACGCCCTGTTCGGTGAGATCGTTGGTGGCAGCAAAGCCCCAGGCGCCAGCTACGAGCACGCGGATGCCCGCACCGATGGATTCGGTGTTGACCACGTTCTGCACCTTGTCTTCGCGGGTGATGACGAACTGGCGCAGATAGCGGCCGATGCGCACATCGCAGTAGCTCGCACCGGCCTGACGGGCTGCGTTGAGGCCGGCATCGGCCAGGCGCTTCTTGCGGCCCACATCCAGTTGCGTCAACAACTGCTCGGCGGCAATGGCCTTGCCGAAGTAGGCGGGCACGATCAGTCCACCCATGGTCAGCCCGGTCAGGGCCAGGAAATCACGTCGTTGCACGGGCAACTCCCCAATAGTCCCGCGCGGCGCGCAGGTAGTCTGGTGACGCACAGATGGGTATCTGCACGGTATCGCCGATTCTTGCCGGGCAATGAACGCTGCGTCAAATGACTTTCGGCATGGGTGCAGCGGCAATCGCTGTGCTCGCATGAGTCGAGCGGCACACGCTGCCTGCATGCAAATGTGGCGAACGGGGCTGGTAGCGTGTGCTTGCTGCGCCATCGCGTCGACACGCGATGTGATCGATGACAGGCGTGCATTATCTTATTGGCGGTCGTGCAATGCGCGACGCGCACGCCATCGTGCCCAGTGCCTGCTTCATATGGCTCAGAGAGACTAAAAATGAAGCGATCGTCTGCGTGTTGGCTGCAGGGCCCTTGCCCGCCCACCTACAGCGTTTGAATGCATCTAAACGACACCATAACTCGATATCTTTGTTGCTATGAGCTGATTGAACGATGTAGACGCTTCAGTGGCAGAGCGATAGGGCTGCAATTTCGCTGCAGGGCCCTTGCCCGCCCACCATCGCG
>NZ_JBWWVR010000033.1:0-13006 GCF_056675575.1 Xanthomonas sp. NCPPB 3959 | reverse complement strand
CCTGCGCCTGCGCGGGCGCATCCTGCCAGGACAGCATCGATACCTGCGATTCCGGGCGTTCGGCGATCTGCCGCAGTACTCCAGCATAGGCGTGCGCCATACGCTCGATGCTGCTGCGGTCGAACAAGTCTTCTTTCCAAGTCCAACTCAGATGCAGGCTCTCCTCGGATTCACTGACGGTAAGATCGAGGTCGAAACGCACGCGCTCCAAACCGCGCGCAACCGGCTCCAGCGTCAGTCCCGGCAGGTCCAGCGCCGTGCTCTGGTGGTTCTGCAGCACCAACTTGATCTGACAGATCGGATTGTGGGCAAGGCTGCGCTCCGGCCTGAGCGCGTCAATCAATAGGTCGAAAGGCAACTGCTGATGGGTGAAATCCTCCAACACTGCGTTTCGCACGCGCCCGATCAACGCCTCGCCCGTGGGGTCACCGGAAACGTCGATGCGGCATGCGATGGTGTTGATAAAGAAGCCGATCAACGGCTCGACTTGCTGATACGGACGCCCCGACACAGGCGTGCCGATCACGACGTCGTGGGTTCCACTCCAACGTGCGACCAGCAGCGCCAGCGCCGTCTGCAGCACCATAAACAAGGTTGCATCGCAATGCCGCGCCAGCCCACGGAGCGCCGCTGCCTCGGCGGGTGCGATCCTGGCCGACAGGCGCTGCGCGGAGGAACTCTGCTGCGTCGGGCGCGGCCGGTCCAACGGCAATGCATGTAGCGCTGGCGCACCCGCCAAGCGGCGCCGCCAATACTCCAGGTCCCGCTCGAAAGCGGCTTCACCGCGCACGCGGCGCTGCCAGTAGGCGTAATCGACGTACTGAACCGGAAGCGGCGGCAACTCGTGCTCGCCGCCGTCGCGGTAGGCCGCATACAACGCGGCAAACTCGCGAACCAGCACTCCCATCGACCAGCCGTCGCTGGCGATGTGATGCATGGTGAACAATACGACGTGGCGATCACTCGCCTCATGGATGAGGACGCAACGCAGCATCGGATCGGTATCGAGCAGGAAGCTGCGATCGACTTCCTCCTCGGCCAGTGCATGGATGCGACGCTCGCGCTGTTCGGAATCCAGCAGCGAAAGATCAAGCATCGCGATAGCGAGACCGCGAGGCGGGTCAATCACCTGCAGGGGTTGGCCAGCGCGTTCCTCGAAACGGGTGCGCAATACCGCATGGCGGACCACGACGGTGTCCAGGGCGCGCTGCAGCGCGCCGACGTCCAACTGCCCCGTCATGCGCAGAGCGACCGGAATGTTGTACTCGGCGCTTCCGCCCTGCAAGCGATCGATGAACCAAAGTCGCTGCTGCGGAAAGGACAGCGGATAGGCGTCCAGCGCGGGTGCTGGCTCAATCCTCTCAGCGGGGCCGTTCTGCTCGGCCGCGCGCTCCACGAACTCGAGCAACTGCACGCGATGATTGCGGATCAGTTCGGCGAGTTCGGCGGTGATTGCCCCCTTTGGCGCTGCCGTCTTGAGCCGCCCATCCGTCGCCGAAATGGCGATCCTGTTCTCGCGCAAGAGGTGCAATAGTTCAGCGATACCCATCCGTGTCACCACTCCGTTTCTTCGAGCGCTTCGTCATCGCGCTCGGGTTCGTTCGCACTCGCATCGGCCAGACCAGCGGTCAGGGCATCAATCAGCTGCGCTAGCAGCGCCACGCTCTGGTAGGCGAATACATCCTTGATCTTCAGGGTGAAGCCGAACTCCAACGCCACCTTCGACAGCATTCGCATTGCCAGCAGAGAATGTCCGCCCAGTTCGAAGAACCGATCCGTCGCACCGACCGCCTGCACGCCGAGCAACTGCTCCCAGATCGCAGCAAGCCGGCGCTCCGTGTCGGTCGCAGGCTCTACACGGGCCTGGTCTGCGATCCCCTCGGGCACCGGCAATGCACGACGATCCACCTTGCCATTAGCCGTCAACGGCAGCACAGGCACCACCATAAAGGCAGATGGCATCATGAAGTGCGGAAGATGACATTGCAGAAGTGCACGCACTTCCGCCACCAACGTGGCTTGCTCCGCATCGCCTACGGCAACATAAGCCACAAGCCGGCGATCTGCGCCGTCACCGACCGGGATCACCAGCGCGTTGGATACGCTGGGGTGGTCGCAAAGTCGCGCTTCGATCTCGGCTGGCTCGATGCGGAAGCCGCGCACCTTAACCTGCCGATCGGCGCGGCCCATGTACTGGATGCGACCATCGGCGCGCCAGCGCGCAAGATCGCCGCTGCGATAAAAGCGCCGGACCTGACCGTCATCGATCGGCAGCGTGACGAAGCGCTCGGCGGTCAGATCGGCGCGGCCGACATAGCCGCGGGCAAGACCATCGCCACCGATATAGAGTTCGCCCACCACGCCAATCGGCGCCGGTTGTCCCGCAGCATCTACAATCTGAAGCACGACGTTGTCGATTGGCAGGCCGATCGGCGGCAGCGACGGCCAGGCAGCGGGATTGCCGTCGAGCGCATGCTCGCTGACCACATGGCTCTCGGTGGGACCATACAGGTTGAGCAGCCTGCAGCCGCTGCGAGTAGCCCAGACACGCAGCGCGTTCGAGACAACCAGCTGCTCACCTGCAACCTGCAGCCACTTCAGATCAGGCAGCTCGATTCCGACCTCAAGCGCAGTCTGCGCGAAATGCTCGATCATCGCCGTGGGCAGGTATGCGCGCGCAACACGTTCGCTGCGCATGGTTTCCAGCAACCGCCGCGTGTCGAGACGATCGTCATCCCCGAGCAGTACCAACGGGCCGCCACTGAACAAGGCGCCGGCCACCTCGTAGAGCGACATATCAAAACCGATCGAGGCAAACTGCAGGCTCGGCGATGGCTCCGCGAGTGATGGATAGCGCGCCGCCATCGATGCCATCAGGTTGACGATGGTGCGATGGCTCAACTGCACGCCCTTCGGCTCGCCAGTTGACCCGGAGGTATGCATGACGAAGGCGAGATCGTCGATATCCACTCCTGCGTCCAAGCGTCCCGCGGGTCGATCCGAAGACGCCGGTTCCGAGTCGAGCAGCATCACCTCGATTCCGTCGAGCACACTGTCGCCCGTCAGCGCAGGCAGCGTCAGCACGCAGCGCACATCGCTGCCGCGCAGCATCGCCGCGATGCGTGCGGCCGGAGCGTCGATGTCGATAGGCAGATAGGCGGCGCCGGACTTGAGGATGCCAAGCAAGCCAACCACATAGCTCGGGCTGCGGTCCACGAAAAGCGCAACCGCCTGGCCGCGTCCGATGCCGTGCGACGCCAGATCCTGCGCTACACGGTTGGCACTGCGCTCCAGTTCTCCGTAACGCATCTGCTGCTCGCCATGGATCAGCGCGACGGCATCGGGATGGCGATCCGCGCGGGCTTCGAAGAGCCCGTGGATAGTCGCGTTCTGAGCGTATGCACGCACGGGTGCTTGCCATGCCGTTAGTAAGCGACGCTCCTGTGCATCCAGCAACGAGGGCGCCGCCGTGGAATCGGACGCTAGCGCCGGCAGCGAGGAAAGCACCGACGCGAAGTGTCCTGCCAGACGCGTCACGGTTGCATCGTCGAGCTGGTCGGCGCGGTAGCCCATGCGCACGCGCAAGCGCTCGTCCAACGTGGCGATCAGGGTCATGGTGTACTGCGTGCGGCGCTGACTCGCGGAAAACTCCACTTGCAGCGCTGGACTCATCGCCTCTGCCTCTGCCCCGACATTGATCGCGAGGTTCTCGAACACCAGCAGGCTGTCGAACAACGGCATGCCCGCCGGCACCCCCGACAGGCGCTGGATATCCGCCAACGGCAGATGGCCGTGGTCGCTGCAAGCTTGGAAATCGTGCTGCAGGGTGTGCAACGCATCAGCCAGGGCTAGGCCCGGCGAGAATGCGACCGACACCGGCACCGTGTTGATGAATAGGCCGACCATCTCCTCGATGCCGGCAACCTCCGGGCTGCGGCCGGAGATGGTGGCGCCGAACACCACCTGTGCAGCGCCACTGTAGCGATGCAGCAAATACGCCCAGGCCCACTGGACGACCGTGTTGGGCGTGACTCTGCAGCGCTGCGCGAGACGATGCAATGCAGCGGTCTCGGGCTGACCGAGTTCAAGCAGGTACTCGCGTGGAGCGGGGTCACCATCGAGATCATGGCGGAGCGCCGAGAGCGGCGCGCGCACCTCGACCTCGCCCAGCATCGCTTGCCAATGCATACGTGCGGACGCATCGTCCTGATGCTGCAGCCACTCAATGTAGCGCTCATAGGGTTGCGGATTGGGCAGCGCAGCCGCATAGCCCGCCACTTCGGCCCTGTACAAGGCGATCACATCGCGCTGGATCAACGGGCTGCTCCAGCCATCGACGATCGCATGGTGGGTCGTCCACAGGACGTGCGTGCAGTCGTCAGCCACGCGGAACATCGCCACGCGCATCAGCGGTGCTTGCTCGAAATCCAGTCCCTGCTCGCGGTCGCGCAGGTGGTAGGCCTCCAACCGCGCCTCCCGCTCACGTATCGGAAGCGATCGCCAGTCCTCTTCGTGCCATGGCAGCTCGGCCTGCGCGGACACCGCCTGGTACAACGTCTCCTCGTCATCAACCAGAGCGGTACGCAGGATGTCATGGCGGTTTACCACGCCCTGCCAAGCGCGGCGAAACGCGGCTGCGTCCAGTACGCCGTGGAACGTCAACGACGTTTGTACTACATAGGTCGACGGGTCGATCTGGCTCTCGAAGTGCAACCCAGCCTGCATCGGCGTAGCCGGATAGAGCCGTGTGAGCGATGGGTAGCGCCTGTTCCAGGCATCGAGCCGATCCTGACCGACGCTGGCCAACGGAAAATCGGAGGGAGTAAAACCGGAAGCGTCGCTCCGCAGGCAATGGGCGATCACGCGCGTCCAGCCTGCCGAGATCAAGTCGGCTAGCCGCTGCATGGTGGCCTCGTCGTACTGTTGGTCGCTGTAGTCCAGCACGAAGCTCAGGCATCCGCCGAATACCTTTCCGGACAAGCCGATCTGGTGCATGCGGCAGCGGCGGCCGGAGATCTTCTCGCCGACGCTTTCGATCGCAGGCTGGAATACGGTGTCATGGTTCAATACATTGTCAAACTGGCCGAGATAGTTGAACTCAAGCTCGGGCACATGCGTGTCGGAGGCAGTCAATTCCGCGTCGCGTGCGAGATAGCGAAGTGCGCCATAGCCAATGCCATTGTTCGGAATGGCCCGATACTGCTCCTTGATCACCTTGATCGTGGCACCAATCTCCGTCTGCAGCACGCTCAGAGTCAGTGGATAGACACTGGTGAACCAGCCCACCGTCGAGGTGGTGTCAAGATGGTCGAACAAGGACTCGCGACCGTGGCCTTCCAGACGGATGCGCAACGTGGTCTCCCCTGTCCAGGCGCGCATGCCCAGATAGACGCCGGCCAACAGCAGCTCGTTGATTCGGGTGCGGTAGGCCGCGTTGCAATGCTGCAGCAGGGCTTGCGTGTGTTCTTCATCCAGCCCGATCGCTAGCGTACGGGTGCTAGCGATCTGACCGAAACCGTCGATGCGGCGGTCTACAGGCAACAGCGGTGCCGCAACCTTGGCTTGGCTCAGCCAGAATCCGCGCTCGGCATGCAGCGCCTGCGATGTCGCGTAGTGCGACATCGCCTCGCTCCACTGCTGGAACGACGACGTCTTAGCATCGAGCATGACGGCTTGTCCGGCACGGCATTGCTCATAGGCTCGTTCGAGATCGGAAAGGAGGATGCGCCACGACACACCGTCGACGACGATGTGATGCACGATCAGGAGCAGTCGTCCCGGGCGGATGTCGTGCGACTGGAAATGCACTGCGCGCAGCAGTGGACCAGCGGCGAGATCGAATGCGCGTTGCCAATGTGTGCATCGCGCTGCAAGGCGCTCCTCAAAATCGGCGCCAGCCTCGGGCAGCGGCTCGACGATGCAGCTGTCGGCGATCATTACGGCATCCAGCGGCGAATGCGCTGCCCGCCACTGGCCCGCCTCTTGGCGGAAGCGTAGGCGCAGCGCGTCGTGGCGGCGATACAACGCCTCCACCACGGTCGGCAAGACGTCCATCGCATGATCCCGTGGCGTCATCAACAACACGGCTTGGTTGTAATGCTGGGGATCGCGCGATTCGGCGTCCAGGAACAGGCGATGGATGGGCAGCAGCGGCAAGTCGCCCTGTACAGACTCCTGCGGCGCGCTCACCAGCGACACGTCATTTGTAGCCGCCAGCTTGGCGAGTTCGGCCACGCTCTGTGCCTTAAAGAGCTGCTTGGTGGTGATTGCGATACCGGCCTGCTTGGCGCGAGACACAACCTGGATCGACAGGATCGAATCTCCACCGATCTCGAAGAAGTTGTCGTTTACGCCGATCTGCTCGACGCGCAGCACCTGCTGCCAAATCTCTGCCAGACGGATCTCGACCTCACCGCTTGGTGCCACGTAGACCTGTTGCGCCTCGTAATCGGGCTTTGGTAGCCGTCGCTTATCGACCTTGCCGTTGCTGGTCAGCGGGATGGCGGTCAGCAGCACGAAGGCCGACGGCACCATGTAATCCGGTACGCGTGCCTTCATGTGCTCACGCAATGTCCTGGCCAGCAGCGCCTCCTCGTCGCTGCCGATGTCCTGGTCGCAGACCACGTACGCCGCGAGGCGGGGATCGCCGGTGTCCTCCCGCACCACTGCCACCGCTTCGCGCACACTGAAGTGCGCAAGCAGATGGGTTTCGACTTCGCCAAGCTCGATGCGAAAACCGCGGACCTTGACCTGATCGTCGACACGGCCGAGAAACTGAAGCTCGCCAGCGCTGTTCCAGCGTACGAGATCGCCGGTGCGGTAGAGTCGGCCCTCGCCATCGGGATTCGGAACGAAGCGTTCGGCGCTCAGCGCGGGCAGCCCCAGATAGCCGATCGCCAAGCCCGTACCGCCGAGCCACAGTTCTCCCGCGACCCCTACCGGTTGCGGCTGGCCGACCGCGTTGACGACCCGTAGTTCCACATTAGGAAGCGCGCGGCCAAGCATGATCGGCCTGCCCGGTAATACATCGGCGTGCGTGGCGGCCACGGTAGCCTCGGAGGGCCCGTAGGAATTCACCACGTGGCAGCGCTCTGCCCAGCGCCATGCCAGACCTTCCTCGCAGGCCTCGCCGGCAACGATCAGCACCCGCAGCGCGTAGTCGCGGTCCATTGGCACCTGCGCCAGCAGCGCCGGCGGGATCCAGCCGTGGGTGATCCGCTCGGAAACCAAGAACGCGGCCAAGCGTTGAGCCGACTTGCGGTCGTCGTCGCGGCAGATATGCAGGCTGCCGCCGCTGGCTAGCGCCATCAGCCACTCGAAGACCGCGCCGTCGAAGCAGATGGAAGCAAAGGTCATCACGCGGCTGTCCGTGTCCAGAGCGAACGCCTGCCGCTGGTAGGCGGCAAGGTTGACCATGCCGCGATGGGCGATGAGAACCCCCTTGGGTACGCCGGTGGATCCGGACGTGAATATGGTATAGGCCGCGTCATCCGCTTCGACATCGACCTCCTCCGCGGTCGGATTGTCACCGCTGCAGCCGGAGAGCAACAGCTTACGGAACTGCCCATCCAGTGGCAGCACCGTGCGCTCGCCGAGGAGTGGCAAGGTCTCAAGGACGCATTGCTGAGTCAGCACCAGTTCCACGCCAGCAGTGCTCAGCATCGCTTCTAGCCGCTCCTGCGGATAGGCGGGATCCATTGGTACGTAGGCGGCACCAGCCTTGAGGATGCCGAGCAATCCGACCAGCATTTCTGGCGAACGTTCTACGCATAGGCCGACTTGGTGGCCACGGCCCACGCCCTGCCCCCGCAGCCAATGCGCTACTTGGTTGGCAGCAGTGTTCAATTCCGCATAGCAAAGGCGTTGGCCCTCCGACGCTACCGCCAGGGCCTGCGGAGTCTGTGCGGCGTGAGCCTCGAACAGGTGGTGCGCGCAACCCGGGGGCAATGCTTCCACTTCCGGCCCCGACCACGCTTCGAGGTTCGCGACGTCTGGCGGTGGCAGCAGCGGCAGCGTCATGACCGGTTGGTCCGGCGCCTGCGCAATGCTATCGAGCAATACAGCAAAGCTGTCGGCCAGGCGCTCGATGCTGCCGGCATCGAACAGACTGGTGGCGTAGATCCAGCGCGTATGCAGTTCTCCGTCGATTTCGAACACGTGCAATTCGATGTCGAAGCGCGCCACCGGATCGCCATCGTCGACGTGCGACAGCGCCAACCCCGGCAATTCCAGCCGCGCGTCCTCCAGATTGTGCAATGTGAAGCTGATCTGGGCCAAAGGTGCATGATTGAGGCTGCGCTCGGGCTTGAGCTCATCGACCAGCATGTCGAACGGCACCGCTTGGTGTGCGAACGCGTCGAGCGTGGAACGCCGCACTTGATCGAGTAGTCCACGGAAGCAGTCATTACCGGACAGGTCGGTGCGCAGGATCAGGCTGTTGATGAAAAAGCCCACCAACGGTTCCAGCTCGCGGCGGGTGCGCCCCGCCGACGGGGAGGCGATCGCGATGTCGTGTTCTCCGCTCCAACGCGAGATCAGCAAGGCAAACGCGGCCCGCAGCAGCATGAACATGCTGGCGTTCTGACGGATGCATAGTTCATTCAGTGTCTGCGACAGCACCGCATTGACCCGGCGCTCCACCGCTGCACCAGCGTAGTCCTGAACCGAGGGTCGCGCACGATCCATCGGAAATCCGTGAACACGGGGCAAATCGCCAAGCTGTTGCTTCCAATAAGCCAGCTGGGGCCTCAATGCCTCCGGCGACAGCACACGCCGCTGCCAATACACAAAGTCGCCGTATTGGATTGCCAGCGGCGGCAGGGCGACGCTGGCGCCGTTGCGCAGTCCTGCATACAAGCGGGCGAAGTCGCGGACCAGCACCCCGGTGGACCAGCCGTCCGAGGCAATGTGGTGCATGGTCAGACCCAAGACATGCTCGTCCTCGGCCATCCGCACCAGTAGCACACGCAGCATCGGGTCGGTCGCAAGGTCGAAAGGCACCGAAACTTCGTCGGCGACAAGCTTCGTCATCTGCGCCTCGCGCAAGTCCTGCGGCACCTTCGCTAGATCGAACGTACGCAACCGCACCGGCATCGGAGGATCGACGATCTGCGAAGCCACTCCCGCGACCGCCACGAACCGACTGCGCAACGTTTCGTGGCGAGCGACGATTGCATCCAGCGCGCCTTGCAAGGCATCGCGGTCGAGCGCGCCGGTCAGGCGTAACGCCGACGAGATATGGTACTGACGGCTGCCACCGCCGAACTGGTCGATGAACCAGAGCCGCTGTTGCCCGTAAGAAAGCGGAAGGACGCCGTGATGCGGAACACGTTCGATCGGCAGATAGTCCGCATCCGATTGCGCATCGATGTGCGCGGCCAATTCGCGCACGGTCGGATATTCGAACATGCTGCGTACCGGCACGCGCCGACGCAAGCGTTCGGCGATCTCGCCGACCACGCGTGTGGCCAGTAACGAATGTCCGCCGATACGGAAGAAGTGGTCGTCGATACCGATCGTATCCAGTTGAAGCAGACGTCGCCAGGTCTCCAGTAAGACCATTTCAGTCGAGGTCCTCGCGGCGGCGAAGGCCTCTTTTTCGAAATCTTCGCCGACCGGCGCGGGCAGCCCGGTGCGGTCCACCTTTCCGTTTGCTGTCAGCGGCAGCGCGCCCAGCAGCACATAGGCCGCCGGCAACATGTAGTCCGGCAGGCTGCCGCGCGCAGCCGCGCGCAGATCATGGACGTATCGATAACGCCAGCGCTCGAGCTCGCTTTCGTCTTGCCCACCGGCAGGTCCCGCCTCGCTGGGCACTACATAGGCAACAAGCCGCTTCGTGCCCGCGTTGTCGGCATGCACCATCACGCAGGCGCTCTCCACTGCGGCATGTGCGAGCAAGTTGGCCTCGATCTCGCCCGGCTCGATGCGAAAACCGTTGAGCTTGACCTGGCCATCCGCGCGACCGATGAACTCCAGTTCGCCGTCGCGCCTCCAGCGCACCATATCGCCGCTGCGGTACATCCGGCCCTCGCCGGAGAACGGATTGGGCACAAATGTCGCACAGGTCAATGCATCCTGATTCAGATAGCCATCGGCGACGCCAGCGCCAGCGATGTACAGCTCGCCAATGACACCATCCGGCACCGGTTGCCCGTGCGCGTCAAGCACGTAGAGCATGGTGTTCTGGATCGGGCGGCCGATCGGTACCGCCTCGGTGCCTGCGATGTCCTCGTGCGGTTGCGAAAGGAAGATGCTGCAGCCAACAGTCGTCTCGGTCGGTCCGTATTCGTTCGCCACGACCGCGTTCGGCAGCACCCGCGCGCGGAAACGCTCGAGCACGCGTACCGCCAATTGTTCGCCGCCGACCACCAGCACGTGGCGTGTATTCGAGACCGGCTGCCGCGACAGGTGGGCAAGCGCGTCCAGATGCGCCGGAGTCAGCTTGAAGAGCATCGGTTGCGAACGCGTCGCGTACTCCAGAAGTTGCTCCAGGGAAAGCTCGGCCTCGTCGTCAAGCAGGCAGCTAGGCAAGCCGGCAAACCATGGTGCGATCAGGGTCGTCACCGTGGCGTCGAATGCGAACGGCGTCGCGACCACGCCACCGCCGATGTCGCCACTAAAGTACTGGCGTGCGGCATAGTCCAGATAGTTCATCAGCGCACGATGCGGTACCGCGACGCCCTTGGGCTGTCCGGTCGAACCTGAGGTGTACAAGACATAGGCGACGGCGTTCGCATCGACCGGCACATCGGGCGGGCTCTCAGGCTGCGCTTCCAGCATGGGCCCGACTAGGTCCATCGGTATCGCCTCGCTGTCGCCAAAGTACAGCGCGTCCCACAGTTCCGAGTGCGTAAGCACCAGTTGGATGCTGGCGTCCTCGATCATGTGCAACAGCCGGCTCTCGGGCGTTTCCGGCGCCATCGGCACGTAGGCGCCGCCAGCCTTGAGCACCGCGAGCAGTGCCACGGGCAGATCGAGCGACCGTCGCAGGCAGATGCCGACCCGGTCGCCCGGCCGCACGCCGCGTTCGACTAGATAATGCGCAAGGCGGTTGGCTACGCACTCCAGCGTCAGTAAATCCAGTTCCCCGTCGGCAGCGACCACCGCCGGTAGATCGGGGCGGGCGGCGGCCATTGCGGACAGGCAGGCGTGGACGCATCCGGTGTGCATCGGGACCACGTCTGTATGGTTGCGCTCGAGCATGCGCAAGCGCTGGGCGTCATCCAGCAAAGGCAGATCCGCCACCGCGCAACCAGGCGTCTGCAGCCCCGCGGCGAGGAGCACGCAGAAATTCGATGCCAGCTGCGCGATCATGCCTGCGTCGAACAGTGTCGTGTTGTAGGAAATGCCCAGTTGCATGCGGTCGCCGTCGTCGGCGACGTTGAATTCCATGTCGAACTGGTTGGTGCTGTCTGCCTGCTCCAGTGAGTCGACTTGCAGATCCGGCAAGACGATGTCACGCGCTACGCCGCTGTGGTAAGAGAACAATAGTTGGAACAGCGGGCTGTAGCTGAGACTGCGCTCGGGATTGATCGCGTCGACCAATAACTCGAACGGCATGGTCTGCCGGCTGAAAGCGTCAAGAACGTCGCGCTTGCTGGCGTTGACGTAGCTGTGGAAGTCCTGCGCCGGATCGATGCGGGTGCGTAGCACTAGCGTGTTGATGAAGAAGCCAACCAGATGTTCGAGGTCCGGATGCACGCGCCCGGAGACGGGCGTGCCTACCGCCACATCGTATTCGCCGCCCATCCTCCCCAGCAGCAGCGCGAATGCGGCATGCATCAGCACGAAAGGCGTCATGCCTCTTGTAATGCACCAGGCGCGCGCTTGGTGCACGGTCGCTTCCGGCACCTGCATGCGCAGCATGCCACCTTCGAAGCGCTGCTGCGCCGGCCTTGGCCACGACAGCGGCAACGCATGCACCGGAGGCAGTCCAGCTAGCCGCGCCATCCACCACGACAGTTGCGTCTCCAGCGCTTGTCCTGTCAATTTCTCGCGCTGCCATGCGGCGTAATCCCGGTACTGGATCGGCAGTGGCGGCAGCGGATTCTCGCCATGAGCATGAAAGGCGGCATACAGTCGGCAGAATTCATCAACCAGCACATCTTTCGACCAGCCGTCGGATGCAATGTGGTGGGTTACGAACAGCACCACATATTCGTCGCTGCTCACGCGCAGCACCATCACTCGCAGCAGTAGCGGATCGCCGAGGTCGAAACTGCATGCTGACTCGGCGCGACTGTGTTCGGCTACCGCCTCCCAGCGTGCCTGTTCTGGCAAGGCATCCAGCTCCACCAGGGGCACCGGTACCGGGCCTGCGGCAGCGGGTAATTGCAAGACCTCGCCTTTGTCGTCCTGGATGAAGCGGGTGCGCAGGGTTTCGTGTCTGGCGACGATCGTGTCGATCGTGCGGCGCAGCGCCTCCATGTCCAGCGCACCGCGCAGCACCAGATTGATATTGATGTTGTACTGGGAACTTCCCCCCTCAAGCTGATGGATGAACCATAGCCGCTGCTGGGCGAAGGACAGCGGCGTAGGCGCTGCACGGTCGGCAATCGGCACGATCGGCGTCGTTTGCCTGATCTCTCCCTCTGTTCCGGCCAGGAAGCCGATCAGTTCATCGCGGTGGGCGCGGATCAGCGCCACGGTTTCCGAATCGGAAATTGGGGCGTCGGAGCGAGTCTTGAGCTTGCCGTCTTCCAGGTAGGGGAAGATACCAAGCTCGTTCAAGGTCCGGACAACGGTCAGGATCGTCATATCACCACTCCGTTTCCACATGGTTGCTTTGTTCCATCACCCTTTCGCGATTGCTCTTGCGCAACCGTTCTGCATCGATCAATGCGGCCACGCTGCGGATGTCGGAACGCTCGAAAAGCAGGCGGATTGACACTTCAATCTCCATGCGCCGCTGAACCGCATTGATCAGTCGTGTCGCTAGCAACGAATGGCCGCCGAGGTCGAAAAAGCTGGCGGTGACGCTGATGTCTTCGTATCCGAGGACTTCGCT
>NZ_JBWWVR010000032.1:0-20071 GCF_056675575.1 Xanthomonas sp. NCPPB 3959 | reverse complement strand
TCCTGTTCACACGCTGCGAAATACATCTGCGGGTCGGGGATCTCGATCGCGCGTGCCAATGCTGCAGCGAGCAACGCGGTGCGCGCATCCAGCGCGGTCTGCTTCCAGGCCACGCTCACGCACGCGTGCCCTTCGCACGTAGTGCTGCATCAAGCACTGCGCGCTGCTGCGCCTTGAGTGTCTCCATCTGCTGCTTCGCCTGCACGCTGGAGAGCGCAGGGCGGGGGTCGGCCAGGGCGTGCTCGGTCTGAGTGCGTAGCGAGACCGCATAGCGCGCGTCCATCTCCTTGACTTTCATTGCTTCGGAGCGATCCGGCCGGCGTTTCGCAGTGCCGCCCTCGGCGTCCCACTGCGCAGCATCCACGTGAAGCACGTCCAATGGCATGCCCATCTCGCGCAATACCTTCAACGCACTTTCGAAGCTGCCAAACCGGCGCGGCGCATTGGCCTTGGTGGCCAGCACACGGGTCTGGTTATGGGTCTGCAGCTGCACGGTCCAGGCACCGGCCTCCCCGACGACCGAAGCCTGTCTGACCGCACTGGCATCGACCAGGGCGCGAGCGGTCGCCAGCTTGACCAGATTCGCCATCGTGCTCTCCGGCTAACAAGTGAGTGGCTTCACTTTACCATTAATCGGTTTGCCAGCTAATCGTTGTCCGTTCCACTCTGCCGCAGCTGTGCAGTGGCAGGGCAGGTAACCATCTGCCCCTACGAGAGGACGCCTGGCTGGCAACAACGGCACGTAGATGCACAGGATCTGCACCGGACCAGCCTCGACGCAGTGCCACCGCATTCAACCCAAAACAGCAGCGCCCGCCCTCACAGCTTCTTCTTCAACACCGCCTCGAACGCCCCATCCGGTTCGATGCTGTCAGAGACAACGATCACCGAATGCAGCTGGCCCTTGGCCTGCACGCTGTACTCGAAGCCCACCGGCTTGCCGCTGCGGCTGAAAACCTCGATCTCGCTGTACTCGCCGAGCTGGCCTTCAAAACTCTCGCGTTCGAAGCCTTGCTTCTTGGCGAAGTTGCCGGCTGCCGTCCGTGCGCCTTCCCACACCGCGTCTTCGTATTTGATCGGCTGCAGCAGGCTGACCAACTGGGTTGCGCATGCGGTGGTGCTGGTCACGCCGTAGCCATCCACCTCGCCCATCAACGGGATCTTGCTCACGTTGCGCTTGGGCGTGGCGGTGACCGTGCAGCCAAGCTGCTGCAGATCGGCAAGGTTGAAGTGTTCGGACTCCGGGCGCGGCGCGCTGGTGCTGGCGCTGCCAGCGCCGTTGCAGGCAGACAGCACGCTTACAAGGGCAAGCGGCAAACAGGTGCGTAGGGAAAAGTTCGACAACGGGGACGTCCTTGTACTGGATAAAAAGAGAGGCGCGGCTGCCGCAACGGCGACGCGCGAACGTGGCAACCACGCGCACGCGCCATGCGGATGCACACGTTAGGGGCAGCGAGCGCGCGCAAGGGTAGCGCGCACGAAGTCAACGCACCACAAGGTCGACCCACGCCGAGAGTGATCAGCAACCTCGCACCCTCACTCCGGAATCACCATGCGGATTTCGCGCGTGCCGATCTCCGCCCCGGTCACCGCATCGATGGCGATCGGCTGCAGGTCGGTACCGGTTTGCGCATCCACAAAACGCAGCAGCTTGCCTTCGCCCCGGTGTTTGCGGCCCCACGCACCAATCATGAAAAGCACCGGCAGGTAATCGCGCCCCGCCTGGGTCAGCACATATTCCTCGCGCGGCGGGCGCGTCGAATACTGGCGCTTCTCCAATAGCTGTTCCTCGGTCAGCGTCGCCAGCCGCTTGGTCAGCATGGTCGGCGCAATTCCCAGGCTTTGCCGGAACTGGTCGAAGCGGGTCAGCCCGGAGTTCGCGTCACGCAGGATCAGCATCGTCCACGCATCGCCCAGGAAGGTCAGGCTCCGGGCGATCGGGCAGAGGTTGTCCGAAGAAGTTTTCGAGTTCATATCATTTCCGTATTGAACCACTACTAAATCGATACTAACATGCGGTCCGTGGGCAGTCCAGTCGCCCTGTGCAGGCAACTCGTGGGCTCGCCCAGGTCTTGCCCGCAATCGGCACTGCGGCATGCACCAACGCACACCGCAACGCGCGTCAACCGCCAGACACCATGCAACTGCAACCCAAGGCGTCTGGCGGTGTTGTTCTCCAACCTTCCGCCAACCTGCTTGCTTGAGAGACATCACCATGAAAAAGACAGTCCTGATCACTGGCGCTTCCTCAGGCTTTGGCCTGCTGCTGGCCAACAACCTGCACAAACAAGGCTTCAACGTCATCGGCACCAGCCGCGAACCGGAGAAGCATCAGAGCAAGGTGCCCTTCAAGTTATTGCGTCTGGATATCGATGATGAAAGCTCGATCCAATCATTTACCAAGGCGTTGTTCCAGGCCGTCGATCGCCTGGATGTCCTGGTCAACAATGCCGGCTACATGGTGACCGGCATCGCCGAAGAAACACCGGTCGATGTTGGCCGGCAGCAGTTCGAAACCAATTTCTGGGGCACGGTGAAAACCACCAATGCACTGCTGCCGTATTTCCGCAAACAGAAGAGCGGGCAGATCATCACCATCAGTTCGATCGTCGGTTTGATCGGCCCGCCGAACCTGTCGTATTACTCCGCGTCCAAGCATGCGGTGCAGGGATATTTCAAATCGCTACGGTTTGAACTCAATCAGTTCAACATCAAGGTCAACATGGTCGAGCCGGTGTGGTTCAAGACCAATCTAGGCCACAACGCGATCTCCGCAAACGGCAACGACATTGCCGACTACAGCGCCTACCGCAAGCAGGTCACCGCCTTGACCCAGAAGGGCCTGGACACGGCTGAAGCACCGGACGCGGTTGTCAGCACCATCGAGCGGCTGATCCAGGCCAAGGACCCGAAGTTCAGCAATCCCGTCGGCAAGATGACCGGCATGATTCTGTTCCTGCAAAGCTATCTGCCCAAGATGTTCGAAGGCTCGATCTTGAAGAGCGTCAAAACCGCATAAACCTTGCGGCTGTCCGACCGTGTTGCCCGGTCTGTAAAAAATCCACTGCTGTTACCCCAGACACGGCTTTTGAATAAGCCGCGACGCCACCCTCATGCCACGAGTAACCCATAATGAAGTCTTATTTTTGCAAATACATTCCGCCGCGCAGCGATTTCCTGAGCACCATGACGGAGGAAGAAAAATCCCTGATGCAGCAGCACGGCGCGTTTCTGGACCAGCGCCTGGCCGAGGGCTTGATCCTGGCGCACGGCCCGGTGATCGACGACACCGGCGGCTTCGGTCTATCGCTCTATCAGATTGCCGATGATCAGGAGATTGCGGACTTCACCGCGCAAGACCCCATGATCAAAAATGGCATCGGCCATTACGCGCATTACCCCATGCTGCATCTGAAGGCGCGTGGGTAATCCGCCACGCAGGCCAGCATCGGTATCGTCAGCGCAGCGGTCTGCTGCCGCTGACGATGTTGAATATGCCCATTCGCCAAGATGGCATCCGCGCGCTACGCCCCGGTGGCGCTGCCGCTGATCCATCTGCCGCACGGCCATCGCCACAGACACCGGCGCCACGCCTCACCGCACCGGCACGCGCACGCGGATGCCTTCCCCGGAAAACCACGGCTCCACCGGCATGCGCCGCTGCACCCACATGTCGCCCATCATCCGGTCCAGCCCGCGATCCAGCCCGGTGACCAGCCCCGCGCCCGGGGTGAAGGTCAGTTCGCCGAAATAGATTTTTCCGCGCTGGATATACCAGTCCACCCGCACGTAATCGCAGTCGCTCGCCAGCACCTTGCTCAGTTCCAGTGCCTGCTCCAGCAGCCCCGGCGCGCAGGGCGGCGTGCGCCCGTCGTCGCGGATGCGGTGGAAGGCCGTGTGCAGGTTGTCGACGAAGAAGGTCATCGCCAGCTTCGGTGTGTCGAAGCGGCCGTAGATCACCTGCAGCACGTAATGAAAATTGCCGTCCGCCTGCCGGAACATGTGGAACTTGTAATCCACCGGCACCTGCTGCGCCTCGCCGATGTACCGTTCCACCAGAATGCGCGGCGGGATATCGCGGTAATGGATCTCGCGCACCATTTCGGAGAAGTCGATCCGCAGCCATTGGCCGCAGCGCTCGATGATGCGGCGCTTCTGCACCGCATCCGGCTCGTCGCGCACCAATTGCACCATGGCCGCACCGTGGTTGGCCTTGATCACGGTCTGCCGCCAGCGTGGCAGCTGCAACAACGCCTGTGGGTCGGTGCTGTCCATCAGCAGCGGCACCAGGTGCGCCTCCCCGATCCTGGCCGCCACATAGGAGCGCACCGCAAACTTGTCTGCCAGCCGCGTGTACAGCGGGTAATCGCCGTGCACGCATTTGCGGTAAAGGATTTTTTCGTTGAAGCACTTCGGCGCATACAGATCTGGCAGCCGCCCGAACGTATGCAGAAAGTGGAGCCGGTCCTGGTGCCGCCAGGGCAGTGTTCTCAGCAGGCTGCGTGCGCCTTTGCGCAGCAGCCGTTTGAGACTGGGTGTCCCTGGCGCTGGCGCTATCGCTGGAGTTGGCGCTGAAGCTGACGACGGTGTCGATGTCGGCACGCGTAGCAACGCGGCCATGCGGCGATGACCAGACGACGACGTCAACGACGGCGGCATGACCGCCCATCCCTGTCCTGTCACACCACGCCCGCCCAATGGCTGCGGGTGCAGCCCAATCGTGTTGTCGGTCATGCCCAGATCCTTCTCGCCGGTTAATTGCGACGTTGGTCACATTTAAATGTGACGTAACGCACGATATACGGAAAATTCAGACCAGGGATGCATTTCGTCTCAGGCGCTCCAATTTCATGCAAATCAGATCGCGTCACTCGCTCGAAAGCCTTACGCAGCAAGCGATCTGGCCTTCCGCGGCATATGGCGGCCCGACGCGCGGCGCGCACCGCGTGGCCTGTTTTGCCCACTCTTGCGCCAGCAGCCAGGACAGCTGGGCGGGTGCGACCTGCGGCCCCAACCGCACGGCAAAACGTGCAACCGGGGAGGGAGCGACACGCCGCATCCGGCCACGCGCCACCTGCGTTGTGCGGCCTCAACCGCCGTCTCTGCAGCCCGCCAAGTGCGGGCTGCGAGCAGTGCAGGCCAAAGGCGGCGGAGTCGGTCTGCTTTGCCCCACAGACGTGGCGAACACTCCCCTCTCCCCCCGGGAGAGGGGTCGGGGGTGAGGGTAGGGAGTGAGGCAGTGTGTGTTGACTGCCAGCGCAGGACAGCGATCAAAGGCCAGCAATCAAAGGACGCATTCGCATCGCAGGCCAACATCAAGCACCATCACGCTTGACCACTGCAGCCTGCAACGGATGGCACCATGCGCGTAAAAACGTTCCTGTCCCTGGCGGCACTGTGCATTGCACTTGCCGCTTGCGGAAAAACAGACCAACCAGCGCAAACCGGCAAGGCGTCAACGTCTGCGCTTGCTACACCCACAACTGCCACTGGCCAGCGCAACGCCGCAGCAATGCCGCCCGATCACGCGGCCAACATCAAGCCGCCTTCTGTGAGCCAGGAAGCAAGACGCTATCTATGCCCGCAGGGTCCCAATGCCTGCAGGATCAGTGGGCCATTGGTTGCCAACTCGGATGCAGAAGCGCAGTGGCTGTGGACCCACGGCTACCCAACAGAGAACGAACTCGCCCGATTGGAAACCTTGAACCTGGACCAGCTCAAAGCGGAGTCGCAAGCAGGCAACAAGGCCGCCACCGTGATTTACGGCAAAAAGACCGCACTCACTGGGCCCTTTTATAAGGGGATCGATATATTGCGGCGCGCCGCAGTGGCCGGAAATCTGTATGCCTACTACGGGCTGTCGGACGTATACGCCAGCGACTCCAATAACAAAAACCTGGTCGACAGCTTGGCGTATCTGCGCCTGGCTTACCTATTGGGCGATGCAAAAGCCTCGGCCGTCATCGCAGCGCGTGGGTTGAGCAGTGTGGAAAACGTCGTTGCCGATGAGCGCGCCGCCTCACTCCACAAGACGTTTTCCAACTACCAGCGCGCCTCGCCAAGACCGCTGGAATAAACGTCTATCGCTGCGAGCAGGAGGGGGCGTTGAGTTGCGGAATCTTCGCAAACGCCTCGGCAATAAAATCCATAAACACAATCGCCCGCTTAGCCACCAGGCGGTTGGCGGCATACATGATGTGCATGGGCACCGCAGGGCCAGCGAACGCACTGAGCACGATCTGCAGATGGCCGGCATTGAGCCCTTGTTCGAATAACCATTCCGGCCCCTGCCCGATGCCCAGGCCCGCGCTTACCGCCTCGCGTGCCGCCTCTGGCGAATTGACCCGGATCCTACCGGAAACCGGCACGTCCACCTCCTTGAAACGCCAGCTCGCCCCCGATGCCAACAAGGTGTACAGCACGCAATCGTGCTGGCGCAGGTCGTCGGGCACGGTGGGGATGCCGCGCTCGGCAAGATAGTCCTTGCTTGCCACGCACACGCGCTTGAACGACCCAATCCGCCTGGCGCGCAGCGCACTGTTTTCCAGGTGGCCGATGCGGATGGCAAGTTCCGCACCCTCATCGAGCAGATTGACGAAGCGGTCATTGATCTGCAGATCCAGCTCCAGGCCCGGAAAGCGCCGCAAAAACTCCGGCACCAGCGGCATCACATACTGATGCGACAACGCCGTGGGGCAGGCCACCCGCAATAAGCCGGAAGGTTGCACGTTATCGCGCAGCGACATTTCCGACTCGCCCACCGCATCCAGGATGCGGCGCACCTCCGCGTAGTAGCGCTCTCCCTCCGGCGTCAGCACCAGCTTGCGGGTGGAGCGGTTGAGCAGCCGGGTGTGCAGATGCTCCTCCAGCGCCGCCACGTGGCGGCTGACATTGGGTTGCCCCAAACCCAGATCCCGCCCTGCGGCAGAAAAACTCCCGGTTTCCACCGCACGGGCAAAGCAGGTCATCAGCAGAAACCGGTCCATGCCAGCCCTTTATTCATGCGCAGATCGCATGAATGGTATGTGCCGCCGAGGTCTTCTAGCAAATTTGGCATGGGCGCACGCTGCACACCTCGAAGGCCGGCCACGCGCGGCGGGCCTCGCTCAGGAGCACCCCATGTCCCGTTTAGCAGGCAAACGCACCCTCATCACCGGCGGCACCAGCGGTATTGGCCTGGAGACCGCCAGGCAGTTTCTTGCCGAAGGCGCCCGCGTCATCGTCACCGGCAACAACCCCGAGTCCATCGCCAACGCCAAGGCCGCGTTGGGTAGCGAGGTGCTGGTGCTACGCGCCGATTCGGCCAGCGTCACCGCGCAACAGGAACTGGCGCAGGCGGTGCAGGCGCATTACGGCCAGCTCGATATCGCCTTCCTCAATGCCGGTGTCTCGGTATGGGCGCCGATCGAAGACTGGAGCGAACAGGCGTTCGACGCCTCCTTCGCCATCAACGTCAAAGGCCCGTACTTCCTCCTGCAGTCGCTGCTGCCGGTGTTCGCCAACCCCGCCTCGGTGGTGCTCAACACCTCCATCAATGCGCATGTGGGCGCGGCCCGCTCGTCGGTGTATGCCGCGACCAAGGCGGCCTTCCTGAGCATGACCAAGACGCTCTCCAGCGAACTGCTGGCACGCGGCATCCGCCTCAACGCGGTGAGCCCCGGCCCGGTGGAAACCCCGCTGTACGACAAGCTCGGCATCCCCGACGCGTACCGCGACCAGGTCAACAAGGACATCGCCGCCACCATCCCGTTCGGCCGGTTCGGCACCCCGGACGAAGTGGCCAAGGCCGTGCTGTACCTGGCTTCCGATGAATCGAAATGGACGGTGGGCTCGGAAATCATCGTCGACGGCGGCCGCACGCTCAACGGGTGAGCGTGTCTGGAAAGCACTGGCAAGAACAGCGGATGCACCGTCGCCTGGCGCGATCACTTCGATGCCGATGCCGCTCACAGCATCGCCACCGGTAACAGCGCATCTGCGTAGTTGCCTGCCCGGCACCTTCCTCGGCGATCGTGTCAGGCGGATGTTTCCAGGATCACCGCCTTGGTGGATGAAGCATGGCGTCGGCACAACCGGTCAATGAATCTCCAACGCCGCAATCTTACCGCCCACCAGCTGGAACACATGCTCCAGCTGCAGCGGGCTCTGCGGGAACTCGCCAGATACCTGTGCGGTGACGCGCACCTGCTCGCCTTCGGTGTGCACGCCAACCGCCACCGCACGATACGGCGTGGTGGCCTGCGTCTGTGCCAGCCACGCCGCAATCGCGGCAGCGCCACGGTGATGCTGGCGCTCGTCGTGCACCACTGCATCGTCGGCCAGGTGCGGCAGCAGCACGGCGGCATCGCCGGTGTTGCTGGCGGCAAAGAAGCAGGCAATGGCGTGAGGCAGGGCAAGCGACATGGCAGCGATCTCCGGTGCGAAACGTGTATGCCATGATCGGCAGCGGCATCGCCTGCCGCAAGAACGCACGCAAAGGTAAGTCACGCACCCATGGGAAAGCCGCACACCCCGGACACCGCCGCGTGCGATGTCGAAGCCCTGCTCAACCTCATCGAAGGCCGCTGGAAACTGCTGCTGCTGTTCCACCTGTTCGACGGCAAGGTGCAGCGCTACTCCGATCTGGAACGGCTGATTCCCGCCATCTCGCAAAAGATGCTCGCCCAACAGTTGCGCCAGCTTGAACGCGACGGCCTGGTGCAGCGCACCGTCTACGCGCAGGTACCGCCGCAGGTGGATTACCGCCTCACGCCCTGGGGCCAGGCCCTATGCCCCGCACTGGATGCAATGCTCACCTGGGGCCAGGCGCGGCAGCCGTTGCCCGAACCCTCGCCGCAGTGATGGCTTGGCACACTGCTGTGGCACGCCGGCCTTAAAACATCAGGTACACAGAACCGCACATCTCGAGAACCGCACATCTCGCCAGATAACTGGCCCAGATAACGCACCGGCGGTCTTGCAGACTCTGCCGTATCGCGCGCTGCAACCAGACTTGTGCGGCCAACATAATCGGCCTAGTTTCGCCACGCCACCACTGGGGTGGCGAGGAGGTCACACGCATGGCGACCAACGAGAAAACCGGAACCAAAGCGGCCAAGGCCGCAAGCAAGGTCTTACGTAGCGGCAGCACCGGCAAGGGTTCAAAAACAGCGGCCGCGTCCGCTTTAAGTCAAGCGCCGGACAAGAAAGGCAAAAGTAAATAAGCGAGCGCTGCAGCAAATCGGTGGAGGCACCCGCCCAAAGCGAGTGCCTCCCTTTAAGCGATTTGACGCATGCAATCACAACAGGTGACCCGCAGACAAAAAATGTCAGGCACCCCGCTGACAAAACCGCTACACAACGGTAGTCTGCAGGCAGGAACGGGGGTTTCATGCATGAGATGCAAACGGGGAAGTACAGGGTTTACTGCGGTGCAGTCGTTGTTTCAAACAAGGCATCATCGCACCAGTTGCATGGATGGTACTGGGCACGTTTTTGCTGGCCGCGTTCGCTTAGTTTTTTTGCTCCTACAGGCGCCACACACTGCTAGGCACCTGCAGCTCGCTAAAAAGCATAGGTGCCGACGGTTGGCACCAGTACTAACTACTGGTGCACGAGGCCTTCCGCCGCCACGCCCATGCCACGTGAGAAACCAGCCTGAGCCATGCCTAAAGCGGCATCGATCTGATCCTTCGCAAGACGGTAGCGGCACACTGCTGCAAATTAAGCAATTGAAATTTCAGCAGGTGGGCGCCAGCGTCGTGAGCGAGATGCATGGCCTGCCTGCGTATCACCACATGGACTCAATTAGATTTCTCAGCGGTAAATACACAGAGACGCTGAGCGGTTTGCGCAAGGTAAGCCGATTGAGCTTGTAAGTGGTACGCAATTGTTTGGGATGGCTCGGAAGGTCCAATTATTGGTGGCGGATGCGGCACACTTACAAAGTCTATTGAGTTAATTTCAGAGCGATGGTTAACGTGGTGCTAGCGGCACCGGACCAGCCGTGCTTTGATGGAAATACGATTGTTCAGAGGAAGAATAATAAAAAGGCGAGGCTTTAAAGGGGGGTATGTCCAATTTCTTGGCTAGCCATGCGTAGAATAAAAATGCATGATCGATTTTGAAAATATGCTTTTGCCCAAGGCGATTGCGATTGAAAAGTAGTGGATATTAATTCAAATTCAGATGCTGAATTTGAATTAATAACTGACCGGGCGACGCCCAATAAATATGCAAGGAAAGGTAAATGGCTGGAGTGCTCGCGCAACTTGAGGGGAAACGTCGGACATATGAAGACCTCAGTAGGTTTATGGCTTCTCACGCTGGGGACCTTCCAAACTACGCTTTGTTACTAGGAGCAGGTTGCTCAGTTTCATCAGGAGTTCGCAGCGCTGCTGAACTCACTTCCATATGGCGCCGAGAGGTGTTCAATAGACTGTGGCCCGACGAACCATATGACGTAGAAGACGCGAAGCAACGACTTTCGAAGAGCAGTGGTGGTTGGTATAACCCGGCACGTGAATATTCTTCGCTTTTCGAAAAGAATTTCGACTTGCCACGCCAGCGGCGTATGTTTGTAGAAACCGAAGTTGCTAGCAAGTCACCCAGTTTGGGCTATGCATATCTTATGAGGTTAGTAGATGGCGGGTACGTAAACTCTATTTTTACGACTAATTTTGATGATCTGTTAAATGAAGCATTTTTTCAGTTTTCAGACACGCGTCCTTTGCTCTGTGCCCATGACTCGTCTGTATCAAGTATAACTGTGACTTCAAGGCGGCCAAAGATAATAAAGCTTCATGGTGATTATCTTTTTGACGATATCAAATCAACAATGAGAGAGACCGAGTCTCTAGAGGACAATATAAAGAAGAAACTCGTGGAGTTTGGTAGGGAATTTGGACTAGTAGTCGTTGGCTACAGCGGTGCGGATAGATCCGTAATGGATGTATTAAATTATTTGCTCCGCTCTGATGAGTACTTCAAACACGGAATATACTGGTGTATCCGCAAAGGAGATGAGCCTTGTGATGAGCTCCTGAAGTTGCTTTGGAGAGAGAGAGTTTATTTCGTTGAAGTGGATGGTTTTGACGAAATAATGGCATCACTTCACAATGATTTACTTGGGGATAATCTCCCAATTGACACCAGTTTATTTACTGAAAAGCCGAAGGCAACTATCAATAGATTTTGTGACAACAGCCACTTAATAAAATCGCCGTCTCCCGTGATATCCAGAGATTTGGATAAGCTCAGAAAAATCAATGAAAGGGAGGAGCTTTTAAAAATATTTCGTGGGCTAAGAAGGGGTGAGGCAGAGGACGGAAACGATGTGCTGGATGACAAAGAATTTATTGCAACGATGGAGATAAGACGCCTAGTCAATTCTGCAGATTTTGACCTGGCAAGAGCCAGGATTGACAAAGAATTGACAAGTTCTCCCTCCAAAAGGCTGAAAGAGGATTTATTAGATCTACGGGTAATGGTTGAGGATTTGTCAGGCAACGCTGCCGCAGCAATAAGTTCTCTCGATGACATGATTAATTCTGACCCCAAAGAGCAAAGTTTATACCTAAGAAAATCATTATTCATTCATCGGCATGAAGAAAAAATGGCTGTTATCGCTTCTGCTGAGGAAATTGACCCCTTCGATCAAGACGTAACGTCAGCTAAAATTGATTGCTTGCTAGAGGGATATAGGGCGGGCACGGCGGAGAACCGCAATGCAATAATCAGTCAAGTAAAATTTTTGATAGATGGTTGCCTAGATCGTGATCCCGGACATAGAAATCCCGTTTGGTGGTCTGCTTTGGAATATTACAGGTCAATAGACCTTCCGAAATCAAAAATAAAAGAAAGTTTGGATGAGTTAATTGAAAAGCTTTCCGCAGTAAATCCAAATAGTTTAATCTATCTGAAATTCTTGCTGTTGCGGTGGTCTTCATCTAAGGAGGATCACTCAACTAGTGAAGCAGAGCAGGTGGTTAATAAGATTTTGAAGGTTAAATCGAATAAACCTGTTTCGGAGCGGGAAAAATACGAGTGGCTAGAGATGGATGCTCTAAAAAAATTTAACCGCAGCTCTGATCTGTCAAGAAAGATTAGCGAGATCGACGTCAATTCCGACCTGAATAACAGGCCGGAGTTCTTAATTCGAAAAGCAGATTTCCTATTGGCAGAGGGCGGAAATTTATCCGGCGCGATTGAGGCAGCACGGGGAGCGGTGCGTTCAAAAAGAAGAACATCAGACCTGATTAGGCTTTCCACTTTTCTCCGCTATGCAAAAGACTCGTCATCAATTGCTGAGCTTTCGGAGAAAAAGGGATACGTTCTGAATTCATACGAAAAATCTCGCCTGAAACAGGATGAGTTAGTGGCAAGAAATGATATTGAAGGCTATCTTGCTTGTATTCGATCTTTGTATGCGCAGAAAAGCCCAAGCGTGGGAAATACAACTGAGGAAAGCCATACACTTATAATTCTTAAGAGGTACGACGAAGCAGCTCGTGTTGCTAAGAGCATGCTCGAGAAAGTTAATTGGGATAAGGAACATGCTTCGTTAATAGTCAACTACGAGCTTGCTGAAAGTCGAGCAGGAAGGAGCTGGAACAAGAAACGGATTTCAGAAGTCGCAGAGAGTACTAAGTCCGAACTTGAAAGAGCTGGATGCACGTATTTCTTGGGAAACTATGAAAAAGCTAAGACATTAATGCTTGCAGAATGTAGATCTGATAAAGAAAATTTATTTATCTTGTCGAGTTGGGCTATATTTGATGATCCTGCAGGAGTCAAGTTTATTTCGACCCTGCGGTCAGATCTTCGTATGTGAGCATCTACAATCTTGTCGAGAGGGTGCCCACTAGGTTCTTTACTCGGCCAAGGTTATCTGGGCGCGCATTGCTGAAGGTAATGTGCGCAAGTACTGGAATCACCTTAGTGCAGTTCTATCTGCGATTTTCCAATCGGGGGCGTGTCGACCGACGTACAGCGCCTAGTGAAGCTTGGGTGCAGTGGTGCGTCGAAAAAGCCGCTGGGCGATATCTGACCAATGGAATTAAGTAAAAATTATCTGCAGTGGAATGGCCGGAATGCTCATTGCGCCTTGTTGCGCGAGCGTGGTGCGGCCAGAGTGGCAAGCAAAAGCAGTTGGTCGCGCACGCGCAGCAGGTGGTATTGCGTGCCTTCGGACATCCAGTAACCAGGTTCGTTGTGCATGCCGCTCTCCTTGCCGTGAGGCTAGAAACCGTAGACAGCCTGCGGGCTTATTCCCCTTGCGGGTGTTGTATTCGCCGCCCTCCCGGCTTAGGAACGCCGAGCAGTGCCAGGCCAAATGGCCGAGCACAAAAAACCCACCAAAATTCTCGGAGGCGGGCAGCGCTGTCTGTGTGGAGTTTCTAGGCTCCGAGCGAAAGTGTGCATGTGGCGATGGGGGGCAAGACGAAGCGATGGCCGGTGTGTAGATGCACTGCCTGCACGAAGTTCTTCGAATGGACGCGCGGCGGCAATTGCTCACTGTTGCCAGTTGACACATCACCAAACACGTAGCAACCTCGCACGCAAGGAGCCTAGAAACTCCTCACAGAGCGGCACCCACCTCCGTCAAACCGGTGGGTTTTTTGTGCCTGCATCTTTGCAGGTGCAACCGACGCGATGCCTGCGTCGGGAGGGCGGCGAATACAACACCCGCAAGGGGAATAAGCCCGCCGGCTCTGTGCGGTTTCTAGCCTCCCGACATCCCGTTGCGTTGTGCAACGGGGCCTGTTCGTCAAGGAGGGCTTTGCCATGCGTCGACCCACGTCCCGTCCCACATCAGCACGCAAGCGCGGCACGGAGCCGCCGCCCCGCGAGATCGGCTGGCACTCGCTCGACCCAACGATCAAGCCGCGGCCCTACGTCGAGCGCACCCCCATCCCCCAACCTCGCACCGAAGCCCGCCCCCCACGCCCCGGCCACCCGCGTGCCCCAACACACTGCACCGTCGGCTACGGTTATTACCCAGCCAGCGACCTACGCGTCCCCACGCTGCGCCTGCGCGGCCGCTGGCTTGAACAACTGGGCTTTGCCATCGGCAGCAAGCTGCACATCCGCCTGCGCGATGGCGAGCTGGTGGTGAGCGTGGCACCCACAGACTGACCGGCCCCACCGTGCGCGTGCAGCCACGCAGGTGCACGGCCACCCTTCAGGCGCGCTACGTGCATGCTGCGCGAAGTGCGCACGTGCCTCGCCACGCCTCGCAGAGGATCACGCAATGCACCCGCATGCCGCCGTCTTCTGTCTCACCCTGGACCAGATCGACCAACTCGACCGCCTGATGCGCACCATCGCCGCCCACGGCGACGTGATCGCCCAGAGCGCCCCACAGTGCCTGCACGCACAGACGCTGCCAACCCTGGGCCAGGCCATCTTCGACGCCGCCAACGCAGTGCGCGAGATTCTTGAGCAACGGGTGGAGCACACGGCTTGTGCGCCTTAGCGGCACATCACGAAAGCCGGGCAGATGCACGAAGCCCTCACGCCTGCAAACCTGAGCCACCTAGCCACGCTGATACCTCTGCCATCCACCCGCAGTCGCAGACACCTGCTCCCACCCGTTACGCAGCCGCTGCATCGCCTGCCCGCCTACGGCAGCTGGGCGCGTGCTTTGCGGCGAAGGGGTTCTTCTGCATTGCTGACCAGCAGGGCGTAACTTCGGATTCACAATCGCCCATTCGCGTTTGCTTGCGCAGTGCCGGGATTGGCTCTGATGTACTCGCCGCCCATGATTGAAGTAGTGGGAAAAACCGATGGGAAACTGTCTTTCAAACAATGTCAGTGGCACCCACGCGCACGTGACCTACACGCAGCACGAACCCACGCCCCAGAGCACGCCGCAGCGGCCGGCCCCATCGACACCCCTGCCGAATCAGTCGCCATTGCAGGGACTGCAACGTCGCCCGCCGCGCCCGTCAACCCCATCACGGCCAACGTCACGGCCAACTCCATCGCGGCCAACGACGTCACAGCCAACGCGGCCACAGCGATCGGGCTTGGAAACTCGCATGCTGTTGAAGATGCAGGGGATGGCGCATACATTGCTCAATACCATTGGCCCCATTCTCAATAATAAAGCACTCGATGCCGTGCACAATTCAGCACTCGAGTTGCTCACGCACATGAGTGAATGTGCACTCGGAAATAGGGCCGTTGGCGGTAGCGACGATATTGCTGCAAAAATGAACCGGATCCAGAACCGGATCGCTAAACATTATGCGAACCCGGACGCAGCCGCGCCGCCTGTCGAGGGCATTGAGCACTACGCAGGCCACCCCATGTTCAAACAGATGCGGCGACTCGCGGCGGATGTCGACCTCGAGATCCAGGTGGCAAAGGCAGGCGGCGACGCAAAGTTCTTGCAGTTCAAGGAGGGCCTGATCCTCGAACCAGACTTGGCAGTGCAGGTTGCGAACCTGGTGTCCGGGGTCGAGGAGACATACGATGCGCCGAACGAAGATCACGCAAGACGCATACAGAATCTTCTTAGAAAGCTTACGGAGGGAGTGGCCCTGTCAGGCGGGCTCTTCGACATTGTCTGGCCGTTGCGCAAGGACCCGGTTGCATTGGCCGACGCACTGCACACGCTGGTCAGGCGATACCCGACATTGGGGAATAATCCGAATTGGAGGAAACCGGATTAAGCCAACTGCACACCTCGCGGTAACCAGAAAGTGACCGCGAGGTAGACGGTTCCGTTTCGGAACATATGACCGCAGACGCGCAGCAGACCGCATGGGGTTCAGCTATCGGGCAAGGGGCCACCCTATGCTCCGCGCCAGTTGGACGCCTCGGCACCCCGGCCGACGCCACACCGGAGGTTTCATGCAACGCCTGCTCCTTGTCGCCAGCATGCTGGTGGCCCTGTCTGCCTGCAGCGACAAATCCGCACAGACCGTCACCCCTGCCGGTACCGCCACCGCATCGCCCGCCACCCCGGCCGCGCCGCCCGAGCTGATCACCCGCGATGCGCTGTTTGGCAGTGCCGAGAAGATGCATGTGCTGGTGAGCCCGGACGGCGCCTACATCAGTTGGGTGGCGCCGGTGAAGGGCGTGGCCAATCTATGGGTGGCGCCGATCGATGCGCCCGACAAGGCACGCGCGGTTACCCAGGACACCGGGCGCGGCATCAGCGAGTATTTCTGGAGCCAGCGCGCCGGCACGCTGCTGTACAAGCGCGACCAGGGCGGCGACGAAAACTTCCACCTGTATGCGCTGAACCTGGCCGACGGCAGCAGCAAGGACCTCACCCCGCTCGACAAGACCAGTATGGAGCTGTATCGCCTGAGCGCGCAGCACCCGGACCAGATCATGGTCGGCATCAACAACCGCGACGCGAAGTGGCACGACCTGTATCGCGTGGATCTGGCCACCGGCCAACGCACGTTGGTGGAGAAGAACACGCAACACATCGAAACCTATCTGCCCGATGGCGACTTGCAGCTGCGCTACGCAACACGGGTCACCGAAGGCGGCGGCGTTGAAGTGCTTGCCCGCCAGGGCACCGCCTGGAAAACGCTGGAAAGCATTCCCTTCGAAGATGTATTGACCACCGAAGTGGTGGGCCTGAGCAACGATGGCAAGACGCTGTACATGCGCGACTCGCGCAACCGCGACACCGCCGCGCTGTACGCGGTAGACACCGCCACCCACGCGCGCACGTTGCTCACAGAAGACGCGCGCGCCGATGTGGACAGCGTGCTGAAAGACCCAACCACCGGCGCCGTGCAGGCCGCCTCGGTGGAGTATCTGCGTAGAGAATGGACCGTGCTGGATAACGGTATCGCCCGTGATTTGCAGGCATTGAAGGCACTGGGCCCGGGCGATGCGAAGGTGGAAGCACGCACCCAGGACGATGCCACCTGGATCGTGAGCTATTCGGCTGCAGAAACGCCCTTGCGCTACTACCGCTACGACCGCGCCACTGCAAAGCTGACCAAACTGTTTTCGGCGTATCCTGCCTTGGAAGACAAGCCGCTGGTGCCGAGCTGGCCGCAGATGCTGACCTCGCGCGACGGGCTGCGCATGGTGAGCTACCTCACCCTGCCGGCCGATGCGGATAGCAACCACGATGGCAAGGCCGACAAGCCGGTGCCCATGGTGTTGTTCGTGCACGGCGGCCCCTGGCTGCGTGACAGCTACAACAGCTACGGCGCTTACACGCAATGGTTCGCCAACCGTGGCTACGCGGTGCTGGCGGTGAACTACCGTGGCTCCACCGGCTTCGGCAAAGCATTCACCAATGCCGGCAACGGCGAGTGGGCCGGCAAGATGCACAACGATCTGCTCGATGCGGTGCAGTGGGCGGTCAAGCAAGGCGTCACCACGCCAGACAAGGTGGCCATCATGGGCGGCAGCTACGGCGGTTACGCCAGCCTGGTGGGCCTCACCTTTACCCCGGACACCTTCAAGTGCGCGGTGGACATCGTGGGCCCGGCCAACCTCAACACGCTGCTGGCCACCATCCCGCCGTACTGGACGGGCTTCTACAAGCAGGCCATCAAACGCATGGGCGACCCGTCCACCGCGCAGGGCAAGCAATGGCTTACCGAACGCTCGCCGGTGACGCATGTGGACAAGATTAAAAAGCCACTGCTGATTGGTCAGGGCGCCAACGACCCACGCACCAACCGCGCCGAGAGCGAACAGATCGTCAACGCCATGACCGCCAAAAAGATCCCGGTGACCTACGTGCTGTTCCCCGACGAAGGCCACGGCTTCAAGCGCCCGGAAAACAGCAAGGCCTTCAACGCGGTGGCCGAAACCTTCCTGGGCCACTGCCTGGGTGGCCGCGTGCAACCCATCGGCAGCGACCTCACCGGCTCCAGCATCACCGTGCCCGCCGGCGCCGAGCAGATCGATGGCCTCACTGAAGCGTTGAAGACGCATACGCAGGCGATTCGGAATTAGCTTTGGGTGTGGGCGGTAGCGTGGGCTGGATAGCGGTTGATGGGAGCTGCAGTAATGCGTTGCATTGCTGCAGCTCGATGGTGGTTCGCAGCTGTTCGCGCTGGCCGTTCATCAATTACTCCCCGAGATCCTATCGTCGTTGCAGCCGGTGCATAGGGCGAGGGCGGCTGACGCGCGGCGTTTTGCGTACCGAACGAGGCGAACAGAAAGAGCAGGCCCAACGCTGCCGGAATCGCGCCCTTGGGCTTGCGTACACCCAGATGCGCCATGCCGGACAACAGCAGGTGATAGAAGATGCCCGCATAGGCAAGATCGCTCAGCGCGGTGTTGAGGCGCCACACAATCGCCACCGGGCCCAGGATCTTGATGACGATCATCCAGGGCACCAGCAATGGCGCCGAATAGCCCAGCTCGGCCTGCGCCTTGCGGACGAATTCGCCTTTGGCGATGTACATGCCGGCGGAGGTGAGATACAGCAGGGACAGCAGCGCGGTGCTGATCCAGTAGACGGAGATGCTCATGGTGTTTGCCAGTCAATGTGCGAATGCAACCGGCACGCAGAATGTCGCCTAAGATAGGTATTGAAAAGTAGGATGAATCAATAGGGCTTAGTATGAAAAACCAGACCATTGAAAGCAGCGAGCGCAACATGCACGAAGAGATGCGCCGTGCATTTGCGCTGCTGTCAGGCAAATGGAAGCTGGAAATCATGTGGCTGCTGAATCAGCGGGTGTATCGCTTTGGCGAGCTACGCAAGGCAATTCCCGGAATCACGCAACACATGCTGACGGCGCAGTTGCGCGAGCTGGAAGCCGATGGCCTGGTCACACGATCGGTCTTCGCAGAGGTGCCGCCACGCGTGGAATACGCCATCACGCCGAAGGCGCGCGGACTGGGGCCCACGATGGAAGCGCTGACCGCGTGGTGGCAGCAACATGGGGACATCATTGCAAAACGGCCTGTTTCACGCGGCCGTAAGGCCGGCAGTTAAGTGGACGGGGCAAGGCAGGAAAGCCAGAAACGCATCCAACCCCCACAAACGTCAACGCCCCGATCAAGTCGGGGCGTTGGTGCGATCTCTCGCCAAAGTGCGCTGTTGCGTCTTCGCAGTAACTAATAATGCGTTACGTCCGGCTACGAAATCGCAGCTTCAGCGCAGTAGGCACAAAGCCTGCCAATCACGCAATCGCATTTTGCTCAGCCGATATGACTCGGCCAACGGAGTTACTTGGTCGACTTGGACGCGTCACGCACTTTGTCGGCGACTTCGCCGGCCTTGCTCTGCACCTTGCCGATATTCTTTTCGGCGGCGCCTTCCAGCTCGGTGCTCTTGTCGCCGGTAACGCGGCCGATGGCTTCCTTGACCGAGCCCTTGACCTGCTTGGCGGTACCTTCGATACGGTTCTTATCCATGGGACGTTTCTCGTAGTTGGGGAACCGGCTTAGTCTGTGCGGGCCGGTGTGAGCATGGTGTCGGCCCGGGCGGTGCCTGCCCACATGCGGATGCACCAGGGCGGCTAGTGCATCCGGCCCAGCTACAGCCTGTCAGGCCTTGCGCGCGGGCTTTTTGGTGCTGCGGCCGGCAAAGCCGCGTTCGCGTGCCCACACGATGGCTTCGCCGCGGCTGTGCACGTCGATCTTGGAATACAGCGCGGCCACGTGGTTGCGCACGGTATTGGGCGCAACGCTGAGTTGCTGTGCGATTTCCTTGTCGGCCAGGCCTTCGGCAAGCAAGCCCAACACGTCACGCTCGCGTCCGGTCAGTTCGGCGATGCCGCAGCTCTGTGCCTGGCTGGGGCGATTGGCGCGGCGCACGTTGGCCAGCTTTTCCAACAGGGTCTGGCTGAACCAGGAGGCGTCCTGCATCACTTCTTCGATGGCGGCGACCAATTCCATCTCGGTGCGTTTGCGGTCGGTGATGTCCATCAGCGACAGCAGGTAACACGGCACGCCGTGGATGCTCACCGTTTCGGCCGAGATCAGGCAATCGAGCTGCTCGCCATCCTTGCGCGCGATGGGGTACTCCACATTGAGCATGCTGCCGCTTTGCTGCAGCGCGTGGCAGAACTGCTGATAGGCCTGGCGCGTGGGAAACAGGCCGATCTCTTCGATGGGTTTGCCGATGATGTCTTCGCTGGCGTATTGCGTG
>NZ_JBWWVR010000031.1:0-20662 GCF_056675575.1 Xanthomonas sp. NCPPB 3959 | reverse complement strand
GTGGACGATGTGATCAACGTGTCCGGCCACCGCATCGGCACCGCCGAAGTGGAAAGCGCACTGGTCTCGCATCCCAAGGTCGCCGAGGCGGCCGTGGTCGGCTTCCCGCACGACGTCAAGGGCCAGGGCATCTATGCCTATGTCACCTTGATCGCGGGCGAGACCCCGAGCGAAGAACTGCACAAGGAGTTGATCACCTGGGTGCGCAAGGAAATCGGCCCGATCGCCTCGCCGGATCACCTGCAATGGGCACCGGGCCTGCCGAAGACCCGCTCGGGCAAGATCATGCGCCGCATCCTGCGCAAGATCGCCGAGAACGCACCGGACCAACTCGGCGATACCTCGACCCTGGCCGATCCGTCGGTGGTGGATTCGTTGGTGAGCGAGCGACTGACGCGCTGAGGGCTGGGATTGGGGAGGTGGGATTGGGGATTCGCAGAAGCGGGTTCCCACTCCTTTGCCACTCCTCTCCTTGATATCCGGTAGCAAATGGCAATCCGGACGCAGACGGCGTTGTCAAACCGGCTGTTGCGAACCCCAACTCCCGAATTCCAAAATCCCGTGCTTTTGCAAATCCCGAATCTCCAATCTCCAATCCCGGCCCCTCAATGACCACCCTGCTGATCGCCGACGACCATCCCCTGTTCCGTGAGGCCTTGCGCGGGGCGGTGCAACGCGTAATGCCGGGGGTGCTGTTGTTCGAGGCCGACACGGTGGATGCGTTGTACACCCTGGCCGATGCGCAACCGGATGCCGATCTGTTGTTGATGGATCTCAACATGCCGGGCGCGCAGGGGTTCAGTGCGTTGGTGCACATGCGTTCGCTGCATCCGCAGTTACCGGTGGTGGTGGTGTCCGCACGCGAGGAACCCACCGTGATGCGTCGCGCCATCGACCATGGCGCGTTCGGTTTCATTCCCAAATCCGCAGACTCGGACACCATCGGGCGCGCGTTGGCCACGGTGCTTGATGGCGAGCGCTGGATCCCGGCCGAGGCGCAGAACCTGCCGCCCACCTGCAGCGAAGAACGTGAAGTGGGCCAGCGCCTGCGCGATCTCACCCCGCAACAATTCCGCGTGCTGCAGATGCTCGGCGCCGGGCGCCTCAACAAGCAGATCGCCTACGACTTCGGCGTGTCCGAAGCCACCATCAAAGCGCATGTCACCGCGATCCTGCGCAAGCTCGGCGTCACCAACCGCACCCAGGCGGTGCTGATGGCCGGCAAGCTCGCCATCGATGCCGACGGCATCGTGCTGCCGCCGCCGGAAGAAGACTGAGCGCGGCCGGCACACTGCTGCGGCCATCAGTCACCACATTTTTTCGGTACATCCGCAGACTGCAATCAGCGCAAAGACCGGCCGGTGCAGACCTTTGACGTGCTTTGCGGCGCGGTTGCGTGCCACACCTCGTTGTCGTGATCGTCGCTGCCTTCGTAGATGGCGTAGCGGCCATCGTCCTGGCGATGCATGGTCGGGCTGAAGGTGATGACATCGACACGGCCGTCCGGGCCAATGAAATGCATATCGCCTCCGCACACGAAATTGGACCCAGGTTCCTGACCCAGCGCAGCGCAGGTCACCTGCGAGGTCTGCGCACGCACGACGCGGCTCACCTTCGGCTGGATCAGTCCACGGTCGGCGGCATCGCAGAAATAATCGGCGATGACCGTGCGCATCTCACGCTGCGACGGCATCCACGGCGGGCAGCTGTAGGCATCGGCAGTGCAGCTAGGGACAACGCCCGCACCCTCGGGGTGGTCGGGCGCAGCAGCGAAAGCAGTTTGAACTGGCAGCAACAGGCATGCGGCCGCAGCCAGCAGGAAAATATGGGAAGGCATTGAACGTGCGGGTTCGGCATGGGGAGGAGCAATCTACCTTATGCCCACGGCGCCCGTTTCGGCTGATGCGCGTGCACTGCATTGCGTTTGCCACGCAGTACGCTGCATCGCAGCGTGCGATGCGTGCGGTACACCGCGACTGGCCCGGTGACAGGTCCTCGCCCTGGTAGACGCCAGCACCCGATGCTGCGCATGCACTCACTCTGCCAGCACTTTCAAGCGCATGGCATGCTGTGCGCCTGCGGCGCGTCGGTGCGTGCCGGTCTCCGGGGAACCCATGCACATGTTTTCTCAACCGCGCAGCCCGCTCGTGCTGGCCCTCGTGCTCGCCGCGCTCGGCTGCACCAGTGCGCAGGCCAACGACAGCAGCTTCGGCGACGACAACGGCACCATCCGCCTATTGCATCAGCCCGATATCAGCATGGACAAGGAAGCCTTGCTGCTCAGCGAGGAGCGCGTGCAGGTGGACTACGTGTTCACCAACAACAGCGAACGTGCGTTGACTGTGCCGATCGCCTTCCCGATGCCGCCGATGTATTTCGGCATGGCCGACCACAGCGAGCTGACCGATTTCAAACTGTGGGTGGACGGCAAACCGATCGCCACCACGCGCAAGCTCGTCGTACTGCTGGACGATGGCAGCGACATCTCCAAGGCGTTCGCGGCGAGCGGCTGGAGTGCGGACGATGTTGCGACCTTTACCGAATCGGGCACCGTGCCAAAAGGACGCAAGCCATTGCCCGCGCGCTGGATCGACCCCGACCAGCAGCCACGCTTCACGCTCAGCGAGTATTTCGTCTGGCAGCAACTGTTTCCCGCGCGGCGCAGCGTGCAGATCCGGCATGCCTACGCACCCAGCGTGTCCACCGGCGTGCCGCAAAGCAGCGCGTTCCTGCTGGAGTCGTATGCGAAAGACACCTGTATTGATCCCGCGACCAGGACCAGCATGCAACGCCGCGAAGGCGCGTCCGGCCTGGGCTGGGCCAGCCTGCGCTATGTGCTGACCACCGGCAAGAACTGGAACGGCCCGATCAAGGATTTTCAGCTGACCATCCGCAAGCAGGCGGCGAGCGACATGCTCAGCCTGTGCTTCGACGGCGCGCTGAAAAAGATCGATCCGCTGACCTTCCAGTTCAAGCAAACCGACTTCGTGCCGATGCGCGATCTCAACCTGCTGTTCGTGCGTCGTCCCGAGTGACGCACGTGCGCGTTGACTTGCACATCGACGACGCATACATCCATCCGCAGAGCGCAATAACGATCGACACGCTAAACCCATGCTGCGCAAACGCTGCACACACCCAGCCGCATTTCTAGCAAGCCCAAGCGCGCTGGCGTGATCGCATCCACACCCGTGCACCGCGCGCCATCTCAGTTGTCGATATCACCATTGACCATCAGCTGATGCCCGGGCAAGTCTCGGACTCCCAGGACGCTTTGCGGAGATGGCATGACACGACGTGTTCCCTGGCTCTGGATCGGCTTGCTGCTAGCGTGTGCACTGATTGCAGCATTGGCATGGCAGAACAAACAGCTGCGTGCGCAACAGCAGTTCCTGCAGACCCGCATCAGCACACCGTATGACGGCATGTACGTGCCGCGCATCGAAGTGACCGATACGCAGGGCCAACGTCATCTGCTTGGCGCGCCGCAGGGCCAGGCGCAGGTGCTGTTCTTTTTTACTACCACGTGTCCGTACTGCCAGCGTTCGGCACCCACTGTGCTGCGTACGGCGCGGCAATTACAGGCCAATTTGCCGGGCCGGCCACAATTGCTTGGCGTGTGCCAGTGCGATGCGGCGCAGGCCGCGCGCTATGCGCATGTGCATGGCTTCGATTTTCCGGTGGTCACGTTGACCGATCGTCGCGCGCTGATGTTGTTCCGTGCGCGCAACGTGCCGCTACTGATGGCCATTGATGGGCAGGGGCGCGTGCGCCATTCCCATCTGGGCGTCTTCGATACCACGGAGCGGGTGCAGGACCTGGTTGCCGCATTGCGCCGCACGGACGCGCCAGCGGCTTTTGCAACGGTGAAGGAGTAATGCATGAAGAAGCGTTGGGTAACTTTGCGGAGTGCGTTGATGGCGGCGACGTTTCTGGCCAGTACCGGTTTCGGTGCATTCCAGGTGATGGCAGTCGATAACGCACAGCCGAAAACCGAATCGTGCAGTGCATGGGCCTGCAAGGCGGAGTGTCCGGAGTTTGGCGGCGATTTGGGACAAGGCAACGTCTGCTACTGCTGCGGTTAAGAGCGGCGATCAAAACCACTGAGCAGCGGCCAGGCGGTCGCGGCAGGTGCTCGCTACGTTTATTAGCCACTAGGTTCACGGCGGGGCCCCCGGGCCCCGCCGTTTGCTTGCCAGCATCACTGCGTGCCGCAGACCGCGGTTGTGCCAGGCCAACTTGGGCCTTGGGCAGGACCGACGCGCTGAACCAACGCCCGCCGCTATGCTGCACTGCAGCGTGATCTGTTCACTTATGATTGCGATATTCATATGCGAACAGTCCGGCACCGGCCGGCTGGTGGACGTCGCGATGCCCAGCTGCTGCTTTCCAGATTCCGTATGCGCCTGCCTGACCATCGCAAACCCTGCGGAGCGTTGCGCGTGAGCGTTGTGCGGAAGCGGTTGGGCAGCACCGACGTGCAGCTCTCGGCGCTGGGCTTTGGCGCCGCGCCGATCGGCAATCTGTACACCGAAGTCGACGAGGGCGACGCACTGGCTGCAGTGGCGGGCGCGTTCGAGGCCGGCATCCGCCATTTCGACAGCGCGCCTTATTACGGCTACGGATTAAGCGAGACGCGGTTGGGCCGTGGCCTGGCCGGTGTGCCGCGCGCTGCCTACACGCTGTCGACCAAGGTCGGGCGCTGCATTTACGACGATGCGCAGGCTGCTGCAGGGCGCGACGGCTTCGCCGTGGCCGGCCGCCGCGCCGCGTTCGACTACAGCGGCGACGGCGTGCGGCGCGCGTTCGCGTCCAGCCTGGAGCGCCTGGGCACCGATTACATCGACGTGCTGCTGCTGCACGACATCGGCGCGCTGACCCACGGCGACAACCACGCCAACGTGCTGCGCCAGGCCTTGGAGGAGGCCTTGCCGGCGATGGCGGCGCTGAAGGCGGCCGGTGTTTGCGGGGCGATCGGGCTGGGCGTCAACGAGCAGGAGGTGGCACTGGAGGTGTTGCCACGCTTCCCGCTCGACTGCGTGATGCTGGCCGGCCGCTACACGCTGCTGGAACAGCATGGCGCGCGCGCGCTGCTCGATCAGGCACGGCAGCGCAACGTGGCGATCCTGTCGGCCGGCCCATATAGCTCGGGCCTGCTCAGCGACGCGCGCGGCCCCGGTGCGACCTACAACTACGCGCCGGTCGATACCGCCACCTTGCAGCACGCGCAGCGCCTGTACGCGGCCTGCGCGGCGTTCGATGCGGATATCGGTGCGGTGGCGCTGCAATTCCCGCTGGCGCATCCGGCAGTCACCACCGTGGTGGCCGGCATGCGCACCGTGGCCGAGGTGCAATCGGCCGCCATGCGCCTGCATGCGCCGATTCCGCCAGCGCTGTGGCAACGCCTGCGCGATGATGGCCTGCTCGCTGCGGACATGCCCACGCCATGAGCCGCATCGACGCGCACCTGCATTTCTGGCAGCTGGCCCGTGGCGATTACCACTGGCTCACGCCCGAGCTGGCGCCGCTGTATCGCGACTTCGGCCCAGCCGATATCGGCCAGGCGCTGGACGCTGCCGATATCGAGGGCTTGGTGGTAGTGCAGGCCGCCGCGACCGAGGCCGAAACCCGTTACCTGTTCGAGCTGGCGCGTGCCGATGCGCGCATTGCCGGCGTGGTGGGCTGGGTCGATTTCGCAGCGCCCGATGCCGCCGCGTGCATCGAGGCGCTGGTGCGCGACGGCGGCGGTGTGCTCAAGGGCCTGCGCCCGATGGTGCAGGACATCGCCGATGTGCAATGGCTGGCCCAGCCTGAACTGGATGCCGCCTTCGATGCATTGCTCGCGCACGATCTGGCGTTCGACGCCTTGATCCGCAGCGTGCATGTGCCGGCACTGCAGACGCGCCTGAAGCGCCATCCGGACCTGCGCGTGGTCGTCGATCACGGCGGCAAGCCGCAGATCGCTGCGGGCGAATTCGTTGCCTGGGCGGCCGGCATGGCCGCGTTGGCGCAGCATCCCACTGTGCACTGCAAGCTCTCCGGGCTGCTCACCGAAGCAGCGCGCGGCGCCGGCGTGGAGGCGCTGGAGCCGTATGTCGGCCATCTGTTCGCACGCTTCGGCGCGCAACGCCTGCTATGGGGCAGCGACTGGCCGGTGCTGACCCAACGCGCCGATTACGCGCAGTGGGTCGAGATCGCACAGCACCTGGTCGCCAAACACGCCGACGGCCATACCAAAGCAGTGTTCGGCGACAACGCACGCACGTTCTATCGTCTGCCACGGCCGGCGGCCCCCACCCACGGAATCTCTTCGGTATGACTGTCTCGATCTCTAGAACTCCCAACGACCGCCTGCATGGCAAGCGCTGCCTGATCACCGCCGCCGGCGCCGGCATCGGCCGCGAAAGCGCGCTGGCCTGTGCACGCGCCGGTGCGCAGGTGATCGCCACCGATATCGATGCCGCTGCTTTGCAGGCGCTGGCGGCCGAATCGGAGGCCATCACCACCCAGCTGCTCGATGTCACCGATGCCTCGGCAATCGCCGCACTGGTCGCGGCGCACGGCCCGTTCGATGTGTTGTTCAACTGCGCCGGCTTCGTGCACCAGGGCAGCATTCTCGATTGCGACGAGCCGGCCTGGCGCCGCTCGTTTTCGATCAACGTCGATGCGATGTACTACACCTGCAAGGCGGTACTGCCGGGCATGCTCGAACGCGGCCGCGGCAGCATCATCAACATGTCCTCGGTCGCCTCCAGCATCAAGGGCGTGCCGAACCGCTTCGTCTACGGCGTGACCAAGGCCGCCGTGATCGGCCTGAGCAAGGCCATCGCTGCCGATTACGTGGCGCAGGGCGTGCGTTGCAACGCGATCTGCCCGGGCACCATCAAGACGCCGTCGCTGGGCCAGCGCGTGCAAGCGCTGGGCGGCGACGAACAGGCGGTGTGGAAGAGCTTCACCGACCGCCAGCCGATGGGCCGCCTGGGCGACCCGCGCGAGATCGCGCAACTGGTGGTGTATCTGGCCTCGGACGAGTCCTCGTTCACCACCGGCCAGACCCACATCATCGATGGCGGTTGGTCCAACTGAGTGCGGCAACGCATCACGGTGCAGCCCACCGCAACGTGGGCGCGGCCAGTGCCAGATGCGATCTGTATTGCTCGTCCGCTTTGATTTGAGCACGCCGTCCTTACCCACCCGATGCACGCGCGCTAGGTTTGCTAGCCGCCCCATTCCTCACCTGCAAAGGAAGACTGCATGAAACTCGTACGCGTTGGCGCCCCCGGCCAGGAACGTCCCGGCTTGATCGATAACGAAGGCCGCATCCGCGATTTGAGCGGCGTGATCAATGATGTAGCCGGCGAGCACATCAGCAATACCGGCCTGGACAAACTGCGCGCGCTGGATGTGTCCACGCTGCCGCTGGTCGAAGGCGACGTGCGCTACGGCGCTGCAGTCGGGCAGATCGGCAAGTTCATCTGCATCGGTTTGAATTACGCCGACCACGCGGCCGAATCGGGCATGGACGTGCCCAAGATGCCGATCCTGTTCATGAAGGCCACCACCGCGGTGAGCGGCCCCAACGACACCGTGATCATCCCGCGCGGCTCGGTCAAGAGCGACTGGGAAGTGGAACTGGGCGTGGTGATCGGCGATGTGGCGCGCGATGTCTCGGTGGACGAAGCGCTGAATCACGTCGCGGGCTACGCAGTGATCAACGATCTGTCCGAGCGTGAATTTCAGCTCGAACACGGCGGCCAATGGGTCAAGGGCAAGAGCGCCGATACCTTCGGCCCGATCGGCCCGTGGCTGGTCACCCGCGATGAAATCGCCGACCCGCAGAACCTGTCGATGTGGCTGGAAGTCAACGGCCACCGCTACCAGAACGGCAGCACCCGCACGATGGTGTTCGGCGTGGCCGAACTGGTCAGCCACATCAGCCGCTACATGACGCTGATGCCGGGCGATGTGATCAGCACCGGCACCCCGCCGGGCGTGGGCCTGGGCCAGAAGCCGCCGGTGTATCTGAAGCCGGGCGACGTAATGGAACTGGAGATCGAAGGCCTGGGCCGCCAGCGCCAGCCGGTGGTGGCGCATCCGCGTGATGCTGCTTGAAGCCCCTCTCCCTTTTCAGGATTTTGGTCGCATTGCGTGCCAAGTTGCGCTCAACGCAGGTGGTAATGCCTCCGCACGACGCAACCTAAAGCCCCTCTCCCCTCGGGGCACCAAGGCACGGCTTGCGCGCCACTGGCGCGCGTGCGTTGGTGCGCCCGCGCCGCAAGCGCGGGCCGGGGCGCGGAGCGGGGGTTGGGGTGAGGGTACGTAGCGACGTATCCAAGCAGTTCGTCGCGATGTGCCTTTGTCGTTAGGCGTGACGGGTCGGCACGTGTGTTGATGTGTCATGCGTAATTTTTTCTGCGGTGCGGCTGCGCGTTGAATGACTAAGCGCTGTAGCGCGTTGATATCGATGCGTCGTTAATCGTTTTAGTGATTTGCCGATCTGTGTTGCAAACGCATGTGGCACTGCAGTGCTTCAACACTTCCGGCGCTGCGCGTTCGTACCCTCACCCCAACCCCTCTCCCGGTGGGAGAGGGGCTCTGGCGCCCTTCTCTGTTTCTGCTTCTGTTTTACTCCGCGCGTTTTTATTTCCGCCCTCCATCGCCCAGGACCTCCATGAGCACCATCATCGCCCTCGATACCCACGACGTCCGCTTTCCCACCTCGCGCGAGCTCGATGGGTCGGATGCGATGAATCCGGATCCGGATTACTCGGCCGCGTATGTCGTGCTGCGCACCGATGCACCGGACGACCTGGCCGGTTACGGTCTGGTGTTCACCATCGGCCGCGGCAACGATGTGCAGACCGCCGCCGTAGCTGCACTGGCCGAACATGTGGTCGGCCTGCGCGTGGAAGACGTCATCGCCGATCTGGGCGCGTTCGCGCGCCTGCTTACCAACGATTCGCAGCTGCGCTGGCTGGGCCCGGAAAAGGGCGTGATGCACATGGCGATCGGCGCGGTGATCAATGCCGCCTGGGATCTGGCCGCACGCGCGGCGAAAAAGCCGCTGTGGCGTTACATCGCCGAGCTCAGCCCGGAGCAGTTGGTCGACACCATCGACTTCCGCTACCTCACCGACGCGCTCACCCGCGACGAAGCGCTGGCGATCCTGCGCGATGCACAACCGCAGCGCGCGCAACGCATCGCCACGCTGATCGAACAGGGCTACCCCGCCTACACCACCTCGCCCGGCTGGCTCGGCTACTCCGACGAGAAGCTGGTGCGGCTGGCCAAGGAAGCGGTGGCCGATGGCTTCCGCACCATCAAGCTCAAGGTCGGCGCCAACGTGCAGGACGATATCCGCCGCTGCCGCCTGGCGCGCGAAGCGATCGGCCCGGACATCGCCATGGCGGTGGACGCCAATCAGCGTTGGGATGTGGGCCCGGCGATCGACTGGATGCGCCAGCTGGCCGAATTCGACATCGCCTGGATCGAAGAACCCACCAGCCCGGACGACGTGCTCGGCCACGCCGCGATCCGCCAGGGCATCATCCCGGTGCCGGTTTCCACCGGCGAACACACCCAGAACCGGGTGGTGTTCAAGCAACTGCTGCAGGCCGGTGCGGTGGACCTGATCCAGATCGACGCCGCGCGCGTCGGCGGCGTCAACGAAAACCTCGCCATCCTGCTGCTGGCCGCCAAGTTCAACATCCGCGTCTTCCCGCACGCCGGCGGCGTCGGCCTGTGCGAACTGGTGCAACACCTGGCCATGGCCGACTTCGTCGCCATCACCGGCAAGATGGAAGACCGCGCCATCGAATTTGTCGACCATCTGCACCAGCATTTCCTCGACCCGGTACGCATCCAGCACGGCCGCTATCTGGCACCGCAAGCCGCCGGCTTCTCCGCCGAAATGCACCCTGCCTCCATCGCAAAGTTCAGCTACCCCGACGGCCGCTTCTGGGTCGAAGATCTGGCGGCGGCCAAGGCGTAATCGAACACGCCGCACAACCAACTGCATCCACTGTAGGAGCGGCTTCAGCCGCGATGGGCTCTCTCGATTGCCTGATCGCGACTGAAGCCGTTTTTAGAGTGGCTAACAACACGTAGCGAGCAGTCGCCAGGGCGTGCGGACGGCTGATCTGCTGCCTGGCTGCAGGGTCCTTGCCCGCCCACCATCGCAGGACACGCTGCAAGTACGTCCGTGTAAGCTCTTACGCGGCATCCATGCCGCGTAAGGTCCCGCGACGGTGGGCGGGCAAGGACCAGTGGAGATGGTCGGTGTGCATGGTTGCAAGCGGGCATGAGGTGCGTTGTTCTGATAACCGCGCACCGATTCCCAACGAAGGCCGAGCAACGAGCAGGCTCTAAACAAAGCAACCTGCAAACTCTCTGGTGCGGTGTCCTCGCCGCTTGCGGGACCGTGTGGCGGCATGGATGCCGCCACCGAGCCTACATGGACGTACTTGCGGCGTGTCCCGCAAGCGGTGAGGGCACCGCGCCCTCGACCACTCAGCCTTTGACCTGGGCTTCTGACGGCATCTATCAAAAGACGCAAGAAAACACCCTGTTTCGATGCGCCGCACCAGCACAGCAGCGGCAAAGAGACGCAAGACCAACGCTCTACTGCGGAGTCAACACATCCGCAGAAACAGACTGGGCGAAACCTAACCCCGCCCCACACCAACCGCCTCACTCAACGCAAAAATCCGCCCGGCCTCGCGCCACTTTTCCCCCGGCGCACTGCCAGACAACGGCTTTTGAAACCGCCACATCAGCTCTTCCCAGGCTTGAATCCGCGGATCACTCGCATCCCGCGCCGCCTTGGCCGCCGGATCGTAATCGTCGCCAACTTCCATCAACATCACCAAGCGATCGCCGCTGCGAAAGATCTCCAGCTCCAGGATCCCCGCCTGGCGCAACGACGCCACCACTTCCGGCCACACCTGGGTCGGTTGATGCCAGCGCTCGTACTCGGCGATCAACTGCGGATCGTCGTGCAGATCCAGCACGTAGCACAGACGCCGCACACTCATGCGCCTGCCCCAGCAATCGCCGGCGCAGCGCGACGCGCGCGCAATGCGAACAGCAGGATCACCGCAAAGCAGCCGCCCGGCACCACCATCGCCCAATGGATACCGGCCATGTCAGACACCGCGCCCATCACCGCAGTGAGCAGCGCGCCGCCGATGATCGACATCACCAACAGCGACGAACCCAGCTTGCGTGCATCGTCGTGCATGCCATCCAGACCCAGCGCAAAGATGGTCGGGAACATCACCGACATGAACACGCTGGCTGCGACCAATGCATACAAGCCGGTCCAACCGGGCAGCGCAATCGCCACCGCACACAAGACCAGATTGATCGTGGCAAAACTCGCCAGCAACTTCGCCGGCGCCAGATAGCGCAACAGCGCGGTGCCGATGAAGCGGCCAGCCATGAACAGCACCAGCGAGATGGTCAGATACGTCGCTGCGCTTTTTTCCGGCGTGCCCGGCACCGCGTCCTGCAGATAGCGGATCAGATAACTCCAGATGCCGACCTGCGCGCCCACGTAGAAGAACTGCGCCACCACCGAAAACACGAATAGCCGGTTACGCAACAACTCGCCAAAGCGCGCGCGTTTGGGCGCCGCCTCGCCCACACCCGCATCGCCGGTGGGAAAGCGCACCAGCGCGATCAGGATCGCCCACAGCACCACCACCACGCCGATCACCAGATACGGCGTCTGCACTGCAGACGATTCGGTGGCGAAGAACGCCGCGCGCGCGGCCGGCGTCATCGCCGCCAGCTCGGCCGGGGTGTGCTCCACGCCGGAGAAAATGAAGTGCTGACCCACCAGCACGCCGGTGATCGAGCCCAATGGATTGAACGCCTGGGCAAGATTCAGCCGCCGCGCCGCGCCCTCGGCCGGGCCGAGCACGGTCACCAGCGGGTTGGCGGTGGTTTCCAGAAACGCCAGGCCGCTGGCGATCACGAACAGGGCCAGCAGGAACAGCCAGTAGGTATGCACCTGCGCAGCCGGATAGAACAGGAACGCGCCGCACGCATACAGCAGCAGCCCGAGCACCACCGCGGCCTTGTAGCTGTAGCGACGCATGAACATCGCCGCCGGCATCGCGAACACGAAATAGCCCAGATAGAACGCGCTCTGGACCAGCCCGGCCTGCAGGTCGGACAGCTCGAACGCCTTCTTGAACTGCTTGATCAGGATGTCGTTGAGGTTGTTGGCCATGCCCCATAAAAAGAACAGGCTGACGATCAACAACAGGGGAACCATGGCGGTACGCGCCAGGTTGCCGCGCGGTGACGCGGCAATGTCACTGTGATGCATGCGACCGATCCCCTCCCAAGGCTGTGGCGCTTGCGTTGCTGTGCGGCGAGCGTACTGCGCACGCCAGCGCCATGCAAATATAAAATCTTTGTTTATATTTGCACGCACGCGCCATACCTCACCGCTGCCCGCGATGCCTGTACCCTGGCGCGCCGCAGCCTTGCATGGAGCCGCAAACGGATGAGCACCGAACCCGCCAAGTACCGCGCGCCCGCCCTGGACAAGGGGCTGGACATCCTCGAGCTGCTCGCCCGCCAGGCGCAGCCGATGAGCATGGGCGCGATCTCGCAGGGCATCGGCCGCTCGCGCGGGGAGATCTTCCGCATGCTGCAGGTGCTGGAGGAGCGCGGCTATCTCACCCGCGACGGCGAAGGAGACTACGTGCTCACCAACCGGCTGTTCATGCTCGGCATGCAGCAGCCGCAGGTGCAGAGCATCAGCGAAGCGGCGTTGCCGGTGATGCGCCGGCTGGCCGATGCGATCTATCAGCCCTGCCACCTGGTGGCGCCCTCTGGCGACCAGATCGTGGTGATCGCGCAGATGGACGTGCCCAGCGATCTGGGCCTGGTGGTACGCCCGGGCCATCGCCGTCCGCTGACGCATTCCAGTTCCGGGCTGGTGCTGTACGCCTTCCAGCAGCCCGAGGTGCAGGCACGCTGGCTGGAGATGCTCGATGCCAGCGAGGTGCCGTTCGAGCGCGCGCAGTTCCTGGCTGCCGCCGCGCAGGCACGCGCCGATGGCTACGCCATGCAACCCAGCGAAGCGGTGGTGGGCGTGGTCGATCTGACCGCACCGATCCTGCAACGCGGCAGCGCCACCTACACGCTCACGGTGCCCTTCATCGAACGGCGCCCTGAGCTGGTTGGCCCGCAAGCGGCATTGCAGGCCTTGTGTGCGGCCACGGCGGAGATTTCCAGCGAGCTGCACTAACCGCGCAGAAGCGGAGCGCCGCGCGTAACTCACCTGCGCCCGGGCCGCTGCCGATCGCCCCTATACTCGGCGCGATCGACCAAGCGGGATCGCATGTCCAGCATCAAGTTCGGGATGTGGAGCACCATCCTGCTGCTCGGCAGCGCGCATGGCGTGCTTGGCGCCAGCCTGTTGCTGCTGGCCCCGGTCAATCGCATCGCCAACCGCTGCCTGGCCGCACTGCTGCTGGTGGTGGTCGCCCTGATCACGCCCTACACGCTCGGCTATGCCGGCGCCTACGATGCCTACCCGGGCCTGACCTACGCGCCATTGTTCTGGGAGCTGGCGATCGGGCCGCTGCTATGGCTCTACGTCCGCCAACTGGCGCGCCAGCACTTGCCGCCTCGTTGGGCGCTGCATCTGCTGCCGGCGCTGCTGCAGGGCGGTTACTACACGTGGCTGTTCACCTGGCCGCTGCAACGCAAATGGGCCTGGAACGCAGCCGTCCATGTGCCCTGGATCGCGCCGCTGCAGGACGCGCTGGTGCTGGCCTCGCTGGCGTTCTATCTGCTGCTGGCCTGGCGCGAATACCTGGCCTATCAACGCTGGCTGGAACATCACAGCGGCGCGCGCGAGGAACTGCGGCTGCCGTGGCTGCGCGGCTTTCTGCTGGCCGCCGCATTGCTGGTGCTGTTGCGGCTGGGCTTCACCGCCAGCGACCGGCTGTGGCATCGGCTGTCCTACGTCGATGAGTTTCCGCGCTATCTGGCCACCGCCGCGCTGATCTACTACCTGGGTCTGGAAGGCTGGCGCCACGCAAGGGTGCACTACCCAGCGCGCGATGCGGTGCTGCCACACGATGCGCCAGCAGACCAAGCACGCGAACCAGCGCCCGCTCCCGTCCAGGACAAGGACTGGCACGCGCTGGGGCAACAGGTCGCAGCGCAAGTCGCCGCGCACGGCTGGTGGCGCGAGCCGGACCTCAGCCTGCCCGAGCTGGCGCGACGCATGGGCACCAACAGCAATTATCTGTCGCGCGCGCTCAACGAGGGGCTGGGGCAGACCTTCAGCACGTTCCTCAACACGCTGCGTATCGCCGAAGCGCAGCGCCTGCTGGGCGGCGATCAGGACATCCTCGACATCGCACTGGCAGTCGGCTTCGGCTCCAAGGCCAGCTTCAACAGGGTGTTTCGCGCCTGTGCCGGCTGCACACCCAGCGACTACCGGCGCACGCAACGTCGCATCGCTTGAAAATCGCTCAGCGATTGCGTGTTTGAGTCGTCTGCCGATGCAGCCCTGACCATGCTGGCGGCTTCTCACACCAGGAATCGCCATGTCACCTCGCCTGCGCCATCTCGCTGCGTTGCTGATGCTGCTGTCGATCTGGCTGCCATGCGCCGGCGGGGCCGCAACGCCGCCATCAACGCTGCGCAGCGACAGCCCGCTCGCAGGCCCGGCGCTGCTCGCCGATATCGATATATTGCAAAGCGCCTATGTGGCGCTGCATCCGGGTCTGTACCGCTACTCCACCGAACAGGAAATCACGCAGCGCTTCGATGCCTTGCGTGCCGAACTCGAAAACGGCGCAACGCTCGCGCAGACCTACCTGGCCATTTCTCGCCTGACCGCCAGCGTGCGCTGCGGCCATAGCTTCCCAAATTTTCTCAATCAACCCGAACCGGTCCGGCACGCCTTGTTCGACAACGACAGGCAGTTGCCCTTCCACTTCCGCTGGCTGCAGGGCCGGATGGTCATCAGCCGCAACGGCTCCGATCAGCCCAGCCTGGTGCCCGGCACTGAAGTGCTGGCGATCGATGGCATTGCCTCGGCGCAGATCCTGGCCGCGCTGATGAGCGTGGCGCGCGCCGACGGCAGCAACGACGGCAAACGTATCGCACAGATGGAGGTACAAGGATTCGCGCGCATCGAAGCCTTCGACGTTTACCTGCCGCTGCTGTTTCCGCAACTGTCGGCCAACCCGTTGCTGCGTGTGCGCGGGCCAGGTGCGGTGAAAGAACGCGAGCTGCGCGTCCACGGCATCATCGCGTCGCAACGCCGCGCGATGATCCCCATGCGCGGCGACGACAGTGCAGCGCCGCCATGGCGTCTGGACCTGGCAACACCCGGCGTGGCGGTGCTGCAGATGCCGACCTGGGCGGTGTACGACAGTGACTGGGACTGGCAGGCATTTTTGGCACGCAGCTTCGCCACATTGGCCGAGCGCGAGATTCCAGCGCTGGTAATCGATCTGCGCGGCAACGAGGGCGGGCTGGATGTGGGCAGCGCCTTGCTTGGGTATCTGTCCGCACGTGAGAGAGCGGCGCCGCAGATACGCACGCTGGTGCGCTACCGGCGCCTGCCCGACGCGCTGGCGGCGTACGTCACCACCTGGGACACGTCCTTTCGCGACTGGGGCACGCGTGCGGTTGCCTACGACGCGCGTTTTTACACGCTCAACCCGGCATCCGATGCAGATGCGCAAGACCGCACGACACCGCATGCGCCGCCCTTCGACGGCAAGGTGTTTGTGCTGATCGGCCCGGAAAACAGCTCGGCCACCTTCGCGTTCGCGCAGCGAGTGCAGCGCAGCGGGTTGGCCACCCTGGTCGGCCAGCCCACCGGCGGCAATCTGCGCGGCACCAATGGCAGCGCATTCTTTTTTCTGCACTTGCCCAACTCGCAACTCGAAGTGGACCTGCCGCTGGTCGGACAGTTTCCAACCAGCGCACAACCCGATAGCGGCGTGTTGCCCGACGTGCCGGTAACCATCACCGCGGAAGATCTGCAACACGGCAGGGATGTGGAAATGGACGCCGTCAGCACCTTGCTGCGCACGCCTTAAGCGCAGCCGCAGGTACACCGCAGCGCTCTCGCATAGCCACGGCTATAAAGATCAGACCGACCTTCGCGTGCAGTGCAGGCGCACCGAACGCGGCCATGCGTTGGTACACTGCGCGCCCCTTGGGGAGTAGCCTGCTTCTGCATCGTCGGAAGCGCCTGCATCAACATACTCGGCCCTCGCGCCGTGGTGCAGGCAACCAATTTCGGTTTGGCGAGACCAGCGGCATGCGTGCACAACAACGGTTGGCGCGGGCGCATGTCGTTGCGATCGTGCCCAACCCGAGAATGTCGATGTCCCCTTTTTCCATTGTGTTGATCGGTTTCGCAATGTCGACCGATGCGTTTGCTGCAGCGATCGGCAAAGGCGCAGCGATGCGCAAACCGCAGTGGCGCGATGCGCTACGCGCCGGGTTGATCTTCGGTTGCATCGAGGCGATCACCCCGGTGATCGGCTGGCTGCTGGGGCGTGCCGCCTCCAGCTATGTGTCTGCCTATGATCACTGGATCGCCTTTGTACTGCTCGGCGCATTGGGCACGCACATGATCGTGGCCGGGCTGCGCCAGGAACCGGACGATGTGGACGAGGCGTCTTCCGACACGCCGAAACGGCATGGATTGCTGGCCTTGGCCACCACCGGTTTTGCCACCAGCATCGATGCGATGGCGGTCGGCGTAAGCCTGGCGTTTCTCGACGTGCATATCGGCGTGGTGGCGGTGGTGGTCGGGCTGTGCACCTTCAGCATGGTCACCGCAGGCGTCATGCTGGGCCGCGTGCTCGGCAACCTGATCGGCAAACGCGCCGAGATTCTCGGTGGTTTGATTCTGGTGATCGTCGGCAGCGTGATCCTGTACGAACACCTGAGCGGCGCTGCGTAAGCGCAGGTCAGCTGTTCGCAGGAGCGCGCTTGCGCGCGATGAAGCATCATCGATAACGCCCCATCGCGCGCAAGCGCGCTCCTACGCTGCATGGCCTTGCTATTCGCGCGCGAGGCATTGCCGCATTTTGACAATGCCGCGTGCAACCCTGCATATCGCGGCGCTGCATGCGATGCGCTGGCTCAGCGCTTCTTTGCATCGTGATGCGCACTCAAGAACGCGCGCAACGAGGCCGGCTTCACCGGCTTGGTCAGCATCCGATAGCCACGCGCACGCGCGAGTTGCTTGAGTTCGTCGCGGCCATCGGCAGTAAGCAGTGCGCCGGCGATCGGCGCGGTTGCGGCGGCCTGCACCGCGTCCAGCGTATCCAGGCCATCGAGCCGGTCGTGCAGGTGGTAATCCACCAGCATCAGGTCCGGTTGTTCGCGCGCGCGCTCCAGCGCCTGATCCACGGTACTGGCGGTGATCACTTCCACCTGCCAGCGGCCAAGCAGTGCGCACATGCCGTCGAGAATTTCGCGGTCGTTGTCCACGCACAGCACGCGCAGGCCCGCCAACGAATCGCCGCTGGGCAACGGCCGCACCGCAATCACCGGCACCACGGGCGGCAGCGGCACCGCAGCCACGCGCGGCAACAGGATCGAAAACATGCTGCCGCGGCCGACCTGGCTGCGCGCACTCAGATCGTGATCGAGCAAACGCGAGATGCGTTGGCAGATCGACAGACCCAAGCCCAAGCCCTGCTCGCCCCAGTCGAACGGCTGCTGATAGCGGCGGAACTCTTCGAAGATCTGCCGCATATGGTGTTCGGGAATGCCGGGACCGGTATCCCACACCTGCAGTTCCACCTGCTCGCCGCGCCCGCGCATGCCCAGCACGATGCGGCCCTGGCGTGTGTAACGCAGCGCATTGGCGAGAAAGTTCTGCATCACCCGGCGCAGCAGGCGGCGGTCGCTGCGCACCCACAATGCGCGGCTATGCACCTGCAACTGCAGGCCGCGGCTGGACGCCACCGGTGCGTACTGCGCGGCCAGCTCGTGCATCAGCGCGCTGGCATCAAAGTCCTCGACGGTGGGCCGCAAGCCGCCGGCATCCAGCCGCGAGACGTCGAGCAGGCCATCGAGCAATTCCTCGGCCGCACGCAGCGAGGCATCCACACGCTCGGCCAGATGGCGTTGTTCTTCGTTGTTCTGATGGCTCTCGCGCAAGGCCGAGGCGAACAGGCGCGCGGCATTGAGCGGCTGCAACACGTCGTGGCTGATCGCGGCCAGAAAGCGCGTCTTGGATTGCTGCGCCAGCTCAGCCTCGCGCGAACGATCGGCCACGCGTTGTTCCAGGTTTTCGTTGGCGTCCAGCAGCGCGCGCTCGGCGCGTTTGTAATCGGTGATGTCGTTGTAGCTGGTGACATAGCCGCCACCCGGCAGCGCCTGGCCACGCATTTCGATCACCTTGCCGTCGCTGCGGGTGCGCTCGAACACATGCGGCGAGCCGGCACGCATATGGCGGATGCGGCGATCGATCTGGTCTTCGGTATCGCCTTCGCCCAGCTCACCACGCTCGGCGTTGTAACGGATCAGATCGGCCACCGGGCGGCCGACGTACAACATGCCATCCGGATACCCGAACAGCTGCTGGTAACGCCGATTCCATGCGGTCAGGCGCATTTCGGGGTCGACCACGCTGACCGCGGCACTGATGTTTTCCAGCGTGGTGGAGAGGATTTCGCGATTGAAACGCAGCTCCTGGCCGGCTTCGTCCAGCACCGCCACCACTTCGCCCAGCTCCATACCCGAGCCGCGCAACAGACTGGTCAGCACCAGGCGCGCGGAGGCGGCGCCGATAGAAGCGGCCAGGAGACGCTCGGTAAACTGCACCCAGGCGCGATCGGCCACCACGGTGGGTTGCAACTCGCGTTCCAGCAGCACCGCCTGGTCGACAAAGGCGCGGTGCGCATGCCGTTCGCCCACCACACGCTCGGCCAGCGCCTGCAGATCGGCCACGCGTACATGGCCTGGCCAATCGCCGGCCACCGCCGGACGCTGCGCATACGGGTCCAGGAACGGCGCCGCGCGCAAGCGTTCGTCCACACCCGGACGCCAGCGCGCCGACACCAGCATCATCGCGCCGACGTTGATCAGCAGCGACCAGAACGTGCCATGCGCCAGCGGGTCCCAGCCACGCATGCCGAACAGTTGCTGCGGCTGCAGCCAGGCGATGCCGAACGGGCCGTCCACCAGCCACTCCGGCTGCAACCAGCCCGCACGCGTGGCGGCCGGCAGCAGCAGCGTGTAGATCCAGGTCGCAAAGCCCAGCACCATGCCGGTCTCCACGCCCTTGCGGCTGGCGCCGCGCCAATACAGCCCGCCGATCACCCCCGGCGCGAACTGCGCCACCGCCGCGAATGCCATCAGGCCATAGGCCGCCAAGGTGGTGTCGTTGGCCACGCTGCGGTGATAGCCATAGGCAACCAGCGCCAACAGCAGGATGGCGACGCGACGGATCCACAGCACCCGCGAGGCCACTGCCGCGCGCGCATCGGCGCTGCCACGGCGGCGCAGCAGCACCGGCATCACCAGGTCATTGCTGACCATGGTGGCCAACGCGATGCTGGCCACGATCACCATGCCGGTGGCCGCCGAAAACCCGCCCACGTACGCCACCAACGCCAGCACGGTATTGCCCTGGCTCAGCGGCAATGCCAGCACCATCGCATCGTCGGCCACCGCGCTGCCCTTGCCGAACAAGGCCACGCCGGCCGAGGCGATCGGCACGACCATCGCCGAGATGATCACCAGATAGGCGCCGAACAACCAGCGTGCGCGACGGATGTCGCCCACATCGCTGCATTCCACCACCGCCACATGGAACTGGCGCGGCAGGCAGATCACCGCCAGAAAGCTCAGCAAGGTTTGCGAAATGAACCCCACCGACGGCGTGTGTTCGAACAAGGTACGCGCCGACTCGGCGATGGGCACCTGGTGGTCGCTCAGCCACACCCAGGCGAACAACCCCACCGCAACGATGGCGATCAACTTGATCACCGACTCCAGCGCGATCGCCAGCATCATGCCGCGATGGTGCTCGGTGGCATCGACCTGGCGGGTGCCGAACAAGGTCGCAAACAGCGCCATCAACAGCGCCACGTACAAGGCCGGGTCGGCGAAGATGCCGCGCCCGGCGCTGCTATGCCCGGTCAGCACTTCCAGGCTCATCGCCACCGCTTTGTACTGCAGCGCCAGATACGGAACGATGCCGACCAGCGCGATCACCGCCACCAACGCGGCCAGCCGCCGCGAGCGGCCGTAGCGCGAGGAAATGAAATCGGCGATGGAGACGGTATTTTCGGCGCGGGCGATCAGCGCCAGACGCTCGATGATGCGCCAGCCGAACAGCAGCAACAGCAGCGGGCCCAGGTAGATCGGCAGATAGCCGATGCCGTTGCGCACTGCCGAACCCACCGCACCGTAGAAGGTCCACGACGAGCAGTACACCGCCAGCGCCAGGCTGTAGACCGCGGGGCGCAGCCACGGCCGCTCCGGGTACAGCGGACGGCGGTCGCCCCACCACGCCACGCCAAACAGCAGCGCGGCATAGCCGACGGAGACCAGCAGCAGGATCCAGCTCGAGACCAATGGGTGTCCTAGGCGGTGCGGTGCGAGCCTGGGAGTTTACGCAGTGGGGATTGGGGATTGGGGGTTTCGC
>NZ_JBWWVR010000030.1:0-25860 GCF_056675575.1 Xanthomonas sp. NCPPB 3959 | reverse complement strand
ATTGCGGACCGTGTGGCGGCATGGATGCCGCCACCGAGCCTACATGGACGTACTTGCGGCGTGTCCCGCGAGCGGCGAGGGCACCGCGCGCTCGACCAATCGACCACGCACTACTCTGTCTTCGCATGAACCAAGAATCTGTCCATAAAAAAAGCGCCTTGATCGAGATCGATCAAGGCGCTTTTTTTCACCTGATCAAGCGCGTTTGCCGCGCTTGCGGATCGGGGTGACTGTGGCCGGGTCGCGGCTGCCGACCGGGTCTGCGTCGTAGCGGCCGATGAATTCGCGCACCTGCGGATACACCACTTCGCGCCAGCGACGGCCGCTGAAGATGCCGTAATGGCCGGCGCCTTCCACCACCAGATGACGGCGATGCGCAGCATCGATGCCGGTGCACAGATCGTGCACCGCTTCGGTCTGACCGAGGCCGGCGATATCGTCCAGTTCGCCCTCGATGCTGAGCAGCGCGGTGTTGCGGATCGCCGACGGCTTCACCAACTGACCATCCACTTTCCACTTGCCCTGCGGCAGCAAAAAGTCCTGAAACACTACGCGAATCGTGTCCAGGTAATACTCGGCCGGCATGTCGAGCACGGCGTTGTATTCGTCGTAGAACTGCCGGTGCGCCTGCGCATCCTGCAGGTCGCCCTTGACCAGATCGGTGTAGAAATCCCAGTGCGACATCACGTGCCGGTTGGGATTCATCGACAGGAAGCCGGCATGCTGCAGGAAGCCCGGATATACCTGCCGGCCATGCCCCGGATAGGGGAACGGCACGGTGTGGATCAGGTTGTTCTGGAACCACTCGATGCCGTTCTCGGTGGCCAGGTTGTTGACCTGGGTCGGGCTGCGGCGTGCATCGATCGGCCCACCCATCATCACCAGCGAGCGCGGCGTGGGCTCGTCGTTGGTGGCCATCAGCGATACCGCCGCGAGCACCGGCACGGTGGGCTGGCACACGCTCACCACATGCAGGCGGTCGGCGCCGATGTGACGGATGAATTCCTGGATGTAGCTGATGTAGTCCTCGAGCCGGAACGCGCCGGCTTCCAGCGGCACCATGCGCGCGTCGACCCAGTCGGTCACGTAGACCTTGTGGTTGCGCAGCAGGGTACGCACGGTGTCGCGCAGCAGGGTGGCGTGGTGGCCGGACAACGGTGCCACCACCAGCACGGCAGGCTGTTGCTTCATCGTGCCGATCAGCTCGACATGGTCGCTGAAACGCTTGAAGCGCAGCAGGCGGCAGAACGGCTTGCTCAGGACTTCGCGTTCGATGATCGGCAGCGAGTGGCCGTCGACCTCGACATCGTCGAGCGCCCAGGCGGGTTTTTCGTATTCCTTGCCGAGGCGGTGGAACAGCTCATTGCTGGCTGCCATGCGTTCGGCGCCCGGGAGCGAGGCCCACAGACTGTCGGGGTCGGAGAACATCTTGGCGTTCGCCTGGGCCTGATGCACCCAGGGGGCGAGCAGATTACGGGTTAGCTCGTGCAGTTGATAAAGCATTCCACCCATCCGTGCGGCTTTGCTGCCACGCAGCATACCCGCTTTGGCGCATTTGCACCTTAATGGGGCTGCGGACGGTAGAGGTTGTCATAGGAGATATGGCAAGCGTAAGCAGCTTCATCTGCCGCCATTTGTGATCTTCCGAACGGCTTAGCGCTACGGAAGATCGCGTTAATAGTAGAACCATCGAAGCCCCTCTCCTGCGGGAGAGGGGTTGGGGTGAGGGTACGGGGCAAAGTCACACGCGGTAAGTCATTCAAGCAACCAACGGACTACTCTCAACCGCGCTCGAGTGCCGATGCCTCCCCACCCAACTGCGGCGACAACCAGCAATGCGACCCCAGCGCCGCAAAGCCCACGCTGGCGAAGCGGCGCCGATACCAGCGCGCCGGACGCGGCTGAAAACCATCGTGATCGCCCTCGAAGGCATCCTCCTGTGCAAACGTCTCCAGAAACGCCACGCCTGCGCACATCTCGGCCAATCCGGGCAGGCCCTGGTTGAACTCACGCGTGGGTACGTAATGCAGCACGTCCGAGCAGATCAGCAGATCCACCGGTGCGCACGGGCGCAGCCAGGCGAAGTCGCCGAAGCGGGCAGGGTGGATCTGCCGGCTGCGCCCGTAGCGCTGCACTGCATAGGCGCTGCTGTCGAAACCCAGATAACTGAGCTTTGGCCGCAACGCCAGCAACGGTGCGCGCCACGCGGCCTCGCCACAGCCGATATCCAGCACGCTGCGAATCGGGCGCTCCAGGTAGTACTCGGCCTGGCTTACCGCGAGTGCGACCTTGCGTCGCAGGCGCGCCGGGTCGGCTAGGCCGGCATCGCGATACCAGCGGCTGAAATAGTGGGCGTCGTACTGTTTGTCGTCGGGCTGATGCATGGGCGGATGTGCTTTCGCGCGAGCGGATAGGTGAAAATGCGGGCCATCCTACGCCAGCCAGCGAAGCCAGCCCATGACCCTGTATCTGTGGATCAAGACCTTCCACCTGTTGTTCGTCATCGCCTGGATGGCTGCGGTGTTCTACCTGCCACGCATCCTGGTCAATATCGCCGAAGCCGGCGCCGAACCCGCAGTGCGTGCGCGCCTGGTGCTGATGGGGCGGCGCCTCTACAAGTTCGGCCACAGCATGCTGGGTCTGGCGCTGGTGCTGGGTGCGGTGTTGTGGCAAGGCTATCGGGTGATTCCTGACTTCCCGACGATGGTGGCTGGCGGCTGGATGCACGCGAAACTCTTTGCAGTGGCGCTGATTCTGGCGCACTACATCGTGTCCGGGCGCTGGTTGAAGGGCGTGGACCAGGGGCGCGCCGTGCCCAGCGGCCGCGCACTGCGGTTGTTCAACGAAGTGCCGGTGTTCTTGTTGGTCGGCGTGATCTGGCTGGTGCTCGCCAAGCCGTTTTGAGCGCTGTTGACGAACAGGCGGCATGTGCCGAGGCGCTGGCCGACGCAGGGTGATTGGGTCAGCTAGCAATTACGCGCCGACACCCAGCTCGCTCAGACCTTTGCGTGCGATGTCGATCCAGGCGCGTTGTTCGCGCTGGTAATGCTTGGGCGAGGCGGCCGCGTGGCGTAGCACCTGCTCGAAGATGGCCTTGGCCTCCTGCTGGCGCGCAGCGCGCAGCAGCAATTGCGCGTAGCGCACGCGAGCTTCTTCGCCCGGATAGCCTTGCGCAAGCGTCTCGTACTCGTGCAAGGCCTCGTCGATGCTGCCGCTGTCTTCGACCGCGCGTGCATACAGCAGATGGCCGTCGTGCGAACGGTAGGTGGGGTTGGCTGCGATCAAGGCATCCAGGGTCTTGCGTGTTTCCGCAGCCTGGCCCAGCCCGTACTGCGCCTTGGCCAGGCCCAGCATCAAGTCCGGATCGTCGCGGTAGATGCCGCGCAGCGCGCCTTGGTAGAGCTCTGCCGCACGCGCGTAATCGCCTTGTTCCAGCAGTGTCTGCGCGAGTCGGCGGCGGTTTTCCGGGGTGTCGGCCACGTCCAGCTGGCGCGAGGCGTCGCGTTGTTCGCGTTGCGGATCGATGCGCTGGCGCACCTTGCGCAGGCCACGGCGTGCTGTGGGGTCGTTGCGCAGGTCCGGGATCACCGCCACGCATACATAGATCAGGACCGCCAGGAACGAAAACGCCAGCAGGATGAAGATCCAGTACAGCGGGCGGCCGCTACGCACCACGTGCACGCAGCAGGCGGCCTGTAACACCAGCGATAAAAGCAGCAGTGGGCTCATTGTGCGGACATCCTTTTCATGCGTGCCTGGCGGTGCGATGGCGCGCACTGCGCCATCGTGAGTCAACCGCCGATCAGTTGCCTTCGTAAGCGCCGTAGCTGCGCAGGCGCTCGTAACGCTGCTGCAGCAGGGCGTCGACCGGGATCTTTTCCAGCGCGTCCAGCTCGTTGAGCAGCACCGCTTTCAGGCGCTTGCCCATCTGCTCGGGATTGCGATGCGCGCCACCGGTGGGCTCGCGGATCACCTTGTCGACCAGGCCCAGGCCCTTCAAGCGCTTGGCGGTGAGGCCGAGCTGCTCGGCAGCGTCCTTGGCCTTGGCGGCGTCCTTCCACAGGATCGAGGCGCAGCCTTCGGGCGAAATCACCGAGTAGGTGCCGTATTCCAGCATCAAGGTGCGGTCGCCCACACCGATCGCCAGCGCGCCGCCGGAACCGCCTTCGCCGATCACGGTGCAGATCACCGGAACTTTCAGCTCGGCCATTTCCAGCAGGTTGCGCGCGATCGCTTCGGACTGCCCGCGCTCTTCGGCGCCGATGCCGGGGTAAGCGCCGGGTGTGTCGATGAAGGTCAGCAGCGGCAGGCGGAAGCGATCGGCCAGCTTCATCAGGCGCAGCGCCTTGCGGTAGCCCTCCGGGCGCGGCATGCCGAAGTTGCGCGCCACCTTGGTCTTGGTGTCGCGGCCTTTCTGGTGACCGATGATCACCACCGGGCGGCCGTCGATACGGCCCAGGCCACCGACGATCGCCTTGTCATCGGAGTAGGCGCGGTCGCCGGCCAGCTCCTGGAATTCGTCGCAGATGATGTTGATGTAGTCCAGCGTGTACGGACGCTGCGGGTGGCGCGCCAGCTGCGAGACCTGCCAGGCGGAGAGGTCGCGGAAGATCTGCGCGGTGCGTATGCGCAGCTTGTCGCGCAGCGCACGCACTTCGGTGTCCACGTTGACTGCAGGGCCGGTGCTGGCCTTGCGCAGTTCCTGGATCTTTGCTTCCAGATCGGCGATGGGTTGCTCGAAGTCGAGGTAGTTAGGATTCATGCAGTGGTGTCGTCAACGTAAGGCGGGAAGTGTAGCTGAAGCGGTGCGCCCGACCCGTACGGAACCGTTCGGATGCGGGGATTCGGGATTCGCAACAGCGGTACAGAGCAACCCGAACGTAGCAGCGCCGCTCTTGCCAATCCCGAATCCCCAATCCCGGCCCCTCACGCCCACGGTGGGCTGTACTTGATCTTCAAGGTGCGCACTGCCGGGTCGGCGCGCAGGCTGTCCATCAGGTGCTGGTCGATGCGCACAGAGTGGCTGCCGTTGAGGTCGAGCATGCCGGCGACGCCGCCGCTTTGGGCGCGTAGAAGCAGGTCCAGGCGCAGCGGGGTCTTGCCGGGGCGGTGCTTGGCCAGCAGGGCGTCGATGCGCTTCCAGGCCTGCTTTTCGCGCAGGTCCAGGCGCAGCGACAGCCGTTGCGCGTGGTCGGCACAGATCTGCTCGTAATCCCAGCACTGGCGGATGCGCAGGCTGTAGCCGCCGTTGAATTCGTCCTCGCGCAGGCCGCCCTTGACGATCAGGATGCGGTCGCGGGTGAGCAGATGCCCGAACTCGGCCATCGCATCGGAGAACGCACTGCACTCGACCCGGCCACGGCCGTCTTCCAGTTGCACGAACACCTGGCTGTCGCCCTTGCGGCGCACGCCGACCACCAGGCCAGCGAGAATGGCGCTGACTTCCGGGCGCCAGGCACGTTTTTCGCCATCGCCGCCGCCGCCACCGCCACGTTGTTGCGAGGCGAGGATCTTTTCCAGCGACCCCAGATCACAGCCGACCAGTTCGCGGACTTCGTCGCGGTGCGGGTCGAACGGATGCCCGCTGAGATAGAAGCCCAGCGTTTCGCGCTCGCCGGTGAGCAACTGGCCCAGCGGCCATTCCTTGCTTTCCGGCAGGTCCAAACGCAGCGCAGGCGCACTCGCATCTGCGCCCCCGAACAGCGAGTTCTGCCCCGAGGCGCGCTCGCGCGCCATCTGCTCGGTGGCTTTCATCACCTCCGGCAGCTGCAGCATCAGCGAGGCGCGGTTCTTGCCCAGGCCGTCCATCGCGCCGGCATTGACCATCGCTTCCAGCGTGCGCCGGTTGAGCTTTGCAGTGCCCACACGCGTGCAGAAATCCAGCAGCGTGGTGTAAGGACCGCCGCGCTGGCGTTCTTCGATGATCGCCTCGCACGCGCCCTGGCCGACGCCCTTGATCGCGCCCAGGCCGTATTGAATCGTGTCCGGGGTGGCGGCTTCGAACATGTAAGCCGACTCGTTGACGCGCGGCGGCTTGACGGTCAGGCCGAGGTTGCGCACTTCATCGAGAAAGCCGACCACCTTGTCGGTGTTGTCCATGTCCGAGGACAGCGTGGCGGCCATGAACTCGGCCGGGTAATGCCGTTTCAGCCAGGCGGTCTGGTAACTGACCAGCGCGTACGCGGCGGCGTGCGACTTGTTGAAGCCGTAGCCGGCGAACTTCTCCATCAGGTCGAAGATTTCGTCGGCCTTATGCGCGCTCACGCCGCCCTTGGCGGCGCCCTCGCGGAAGATCTCGCGGTGCTTGGCCATTTCGGCCGGCACTTTCTTGCCCATCGCGCGGCGCAGCAGGTCGGCGCCGCCCAGCGAATAATCGCCGACGATCTGCGCCATCTGCATCACCTGCTCCTGGTACACCATGATCCCGTAGGTGTCCTTGAGGATGGCCTCGGTGCGCGGATCCGGGTAGATGATCTCCTGCTGGCCGTGCTTGCGAGCGTTGAAGTCCGGGATCAGGTCCATCGGGCCGGGGCGGTACAGCGACACCAGCGCGATCAGGTCTTCGAAACGGTCCGGGCGCGCGTCCTTGAGCAGGCGGCGCATGCCCGAGGATTCGAACTGGAACACCGCACCGGTATTGCCCGAGGCGAACACGCCCTTGTAGGTGGGCACGTCGTCGAGCGGAAGCGTGGTGATGTCGACCGGGTCGATGCCGGCGCGCGCGTGGCGCACGTTGATCGCCTTGACCGCCCAATCGATGATGGTCAGCGTGCGCAGGCCGAGGAAGTCGAACTTGACCAGGCCGACCGCTTCGACGTCGTCCTTGTCGAACTGGGTGACCTGATTCTTGCCGCGCCCGCCCTCGTCGTGTTCGGCGAACAGCGGGCAGAATTCGGAGAGCGGCTCGGGCGCGATCACCACGCCGCCGGCGTGCTTGCCGGCGTTGCGGGTGAGGTCCTCGAGCTGGCGCGCCAGGTCCATCAGGTCGCGCACGTCGTCTTCGACCTGATAGCGCTGGATCAGGTCCGGCGAGGCCATCTCCGAATCCTTGCCTTCGCCCATCGCATCCTTGAGCGTGATGCCCAGGATGTTGGGGATCAGCTTGGCAACGCTGTCGACCAGACCATAGGTGAAGCCGAGCACGCGCCCGGCGTCGCGCACCACTGCCTTGGCCGCCATGGTGCCGTAGGTGATGATCTGGCTGACCCGCTCGCGCCCGTACTTGCGCGCCACGTAGTCGATCACCTCGTCGCGGCGATCCATGCAGAAGTCGATGTCGAAGTCGGGCATCGACACGCGCTCTGGATTCAAGAAGCGCTCGAACAGCAGGTTGTACGGTAGCGGATCCAGATCGGTGATCTGCAGCGCCCAGGCCACCAGCGAGCCGGCGCCGGAACCGCGGCCCGGGCCGATCGGAATGCCCTGGTTCTTGCCCCACTGGATGAAGTCGGCCACGATCAGGAAGTAGCCGGGGAAGCCCATCTTGATGATGGTGTCCAGCTCGAATTCGAGCCGGTCCACGTAATCCTGGCGGGTCTTGCCGGGTGCGATCGGGCTTTTTTCCAGGCGTGCGGCCAGACCGTCGCGCGCCTGGCTGCGGATCCAGCTGTCCAGCGTCTCGTCTTCCGGCACCGGATAGGCGGGCAGGAAGTAGGTCCCCAGGCGCATCTCGATATTGCAGCGTTGCGCCAGCGCATGGGTGTTGTCGATCGCGTCGGGCACGTCGGCAAACAGCGCGGCCATCTCGTCGGCAGACTTCAGGTACTGCTGGTCGCTGTATTCGCGCGGGCGCTTGGGGTCGTCCAGCACGCGGCCGGACGAAATGCACACGCGCGCTTCGTGCGCATTGAAGTCGCTGGCATACAGAAAGCGCACATCGTTGCTGGCCACCACCGGCAGGCCACGCACGCCGGCTGCATGCAGGGCGAACTGGTTGAAGCGTTCTTCGCCCTCGCGCCCGGTGCGGGTGAGCTCCAGATGCAAGCCATCGCCGAACACGCGTTGCCAGTCGGCCAGTTGCTGCTCGGCCAGATCGGCGCGGCCTTCGCCAAACAGGCGCCCGGCCAGGCTGTCGCGGCCGGCCAGGGCGAACAGGTTGGCGTGGCCGCTCTGCAGCCATTCGGGATGGATGGCCACGCCGCCTTCAGGGCGGTGGCCTTCCATCCAGGCGCGGGTGAGCAGCCGAGACAGGCTCAGGTAGCCTTCGCGGTCGCGGCACAGCAGGGTCATGCGCCAGGGCGTCATGTCCGGTGTGGCGATCATCACGTCGGCGCCGGCGATCGGCTTGATGCCCACGCCTTCGGCGGCCTTGTAGAACTTGACCAGCGCGAACAGGTTGTTGAGGTCGGTGACCGCCAGCGCGGGCATGTCGAGTTCGACCGCGCGGCTCAGCAGGTTGGCCTGCTTGGCCTTTTTCGGGTCAGCCTGATCCGGTTTCTCGGGCACACGGATGGTGGAATCCGCCAGCGAGAACTCGGTGTGGACGTGCAGATGGACGAAGCGGGAAGTGGACATGCGAGACCGGAATAATGCGCGGTCAGGGTAGCGACCGTGGCCGGGCCGAACAAGGCTTGACAGCGCAGGCAGGGTGCCGCGGCCAGACGCCACGGGGGCTGGCCGGTGCAGCCGATTCAGGGTTTGGCTAGCTGTATGGAGGGCAGCGATGGCGATTGCGCGGATCGGGGGGCGTGCGGGGCTGCGCGAGTACAACGTCGGCTGCGCGAAGCCACGGCCGAAGCGGGCCGCATGCGCGCGGATGGATGGCACCGATACCGGGCCAGGTCCCCTGGATCCCCTGGACTGCGGTCAGTCAGTCGGCCAGCAGCAGGCCATCGGCCGGGGCCACGCAGGGCACGTCCCAGTTCGACGGGGCGGCGGTCTCGATTCCCAGCGCACGCCGCACCGGTGCGAAACTGCGGCGATGCTGCGGGCAGGGCCCGTGCGTCTGCAATGCGGCCAGATGCACCGGCGTGGCGTAGCCTTTGTGCTGGTCGAAGCGGTATTCGGGATGCTGCGCGTGCAACTCATGCATCAGGCGGTCGCGGGTGACCTTGGCCACGATCGAGGCGGCCATGATGGCGCGGTCGAGCGCATCGCCACCGATCAAGGCTTCGGCCGGGCAGGGCAGCCCTTTGGGTACGCGGTTGCCATCGATACGCGCGAACCCGGCCACATGCGCCACCCCTTCCACCGCGCGGCGCATGCCCAGCATGGTTGCCTGATAGATGTTGATGCGGTCGATCTCTTCGCTGTCGATCAGCACCACCGACCACGCCAGCGCCCGCTCGACGATGCGCGCGTACAACTGCTCGCGCCGCTCGGCAGTCAGTTGCTTGGAATCATCCAGCCCGTTGATGCGCGGTTTGCTGGGATCGAACACCACCGCAGCCACCGCAACCGGCCCGGCGAGCGGGCCGCGGCCGGCTTCGTCCACGCCGGCAATCAAGCGCCGGGATTCGGCATTCGGGATTTGGGATTGGCCGAACAAGGACGACTGGCGCGCCTCGGTGCTGGCGCTATCGGCTTGTGCGCGCGGAGCCAGGATTTTCACGCCTTTGCTCCTGACGAATCCCGAATGCCCACTCCCGAATCCCTGCCTTCCAGCAGCCCGGCCACCGCATCGGCCGCGCGCGCCGATGCGTCGCGGCGTAGCTCTGCGTGCAGGGCCAGATACCGCGGCTGCAGCGCGGCGACTTTCTCCGGGTGCTTGAACCAGTCCAGCAGGGCCACGCACAAGCGTTCCGGGGTGCAGTCGTCCTGCATCAGCTCGGGCGCCAGATCATCGTTGGCCAGGATATTGGGCAGCGCATAGCGGTTGACCTTGAGCAGACCCAGCGTCTTGACGATGCGGTAGGTGAGCGGGGCGACCTTGTAGCCGACGACCATCGGGCGCTTGACCAGCATCGCCTCCAGCGTGGCGGTGCCCGACGCCAGCAACACCACGTCGGCAGCCAGCATCGCGGTGCGCGCCTGGCCGTCGAGCAGGTGCGAGCGCAGCACCGGCAGCGATGAGTGCGACAGCTGTTCGGCCAGCAATTGCTTGCAGCCAGGGTTGGCTGCCGGTACCAGCACGTGCAGGTTGGGCAGATGTTCGGACACCAGCCAGGCAGCCTGGAAAAACGTATCGCCGAGCTTGCTGATTTCGCCATGCCGGCTACCTGGCAACACCGCCAGCACGGTGCTGGAGGCAGACAGGCCCAACTTGGCGCGCGCGGCTGCGCGATCGGCCTGGTAGGCGATGTCGTCGGCCATCGGGTGGCCGACAAACCGCGCATCGATGCCGTGCCGGGCGTAGATCGGCGGCTCCATCGGAAACAGGCACAGCACCAGGTCGGCGCTGGCACCGATCTTCTCGGCACGCTTCTCGCGCCATGCCCACACCGAGGGGCTGACGTAATGCACGGTGCGCACGCCACGCTGCTTGAGCCAGCGCTCGACCGAAAGATTGAAATCGGGTGCGTCGATGCCGATGAACACATCCGGCTTCCAGGCCAGCACGCGCTCACGAAACGTACGGCGCAGCTTCAACAGCCGCGGCAGATGCTGCAGCACTTCGGTCAGGCCCATCACCGCCAGCTCGCTGGCATCGAACCAGGTCTGGCAGCCGGCGCCGCGCATCGCATCGCCACCGATGCCGACGAACTCGGCAGTCGGATAACGGCGGCGCAATTCATCGATCAACCCGGCACCCAGGATGTCGCCGGAGGCTTCGCCGGCGATCAGCGCGATGCGTGGAGAGCGGAGATTGGGGATTGGGGATTGGGGATTGGCCAGCGCGTCGTGCACGACGTCGCCCGGTGTGGTGTGGACGCTTTGCATCCCCAATCCCGAATCCCGAATCCCGGCCTTCATCGCAACAACGGCCTTTCCGCCGCTTCGATGAACTCGAGCAGCCCGCGCACGTCCTCGCTGCTCTTGGCCTGTTCGGCCAGCTGCAGTTTGGCCTCGCTCAGCGGCAGGCCGGCGACGTACAGCGTGCGGTAGGCGCGCTTGATCGCGGTGATGCGCTCGGCATCGAAGCCGCGACGCTTGAGCCCTTCGCTATTGATGCCGCGTGGGCGGCCCAGCGATTCGCTGCCGACCATGGTGAACGGCGGCACGTCGCCATTGGTCAGCGCGCCCATGCCCAGGAAGGCGTGCGCGCCGATGCGGCAGAACTGATGCGCGCCGGCAAAGCCGCTGATGATCACGTAGTCGCCGACGGTGACGTGGCCGGCCAGCGTGGTGTTGTTGGAAAACACACAGTGATTGCCCACATGGCAGTCGTGCGCCACGTGCGTGTAGGCCAGCATCCAGTTGTCGTCGCCGACCACGGTGATGCCGCCACCGCCGCCGGTACCGCGATTGATGGTGACGAATTCGCGGATCACATTGCCGTCGCCGATCACCAGTTCGGTACGCTCGCCGGCGTACTTCTTGTCCTGCGGTTCGCCGCCGATCGCGGCGTGGCCGATGAAGCGGTTATTGCGGCCGATCCGGGTCGGGCCATGGATCGAGCAATGCGGCCCGACCTCGGTGCCCGCGCCGATCTCCACATCGGCGCCGATCAGCGAAAACGCGCCGACGCGGACGTCGTCGGCCAGCGTTGCCGAGGGATCAATGACCGCCGTGGGATGAATCAAAGGTGTCGAATCACGCATCGTGTCTTACTCCGAAAGCGGGTTATTACCTGGCGCCGGCGCACATCACCTCGGCACTGGCCACCACTTCGCCATCGACCTTGGCCTCGCCGTAGAAGCATCCCACGTTACGGATCAGGCGCTTCATCTTAACCTCCATGATCAACACATCGCCCGGGATCACCTGCTTGTTGAAGCGGGCGTTGTCGACCTTGACCATGTAGAACAACTGCGACAACGCATCGCGGCCCAGGCCGAGTTGGGTCATCACGCCACCGACCTGCGCCAGCGCCTCGATGATCAGCACGCCAGGCATCACCGGACGGTTCGGGAAGTGGCCCTGGAAGAACGGCTCGTTGATGGTGACGTTCTTCTGCGCCACGATCCACTTGGTTTCCAGATCGAGTTCGAGGACCCGGTCGACCAGCAGAAACGGGTAACGATGCGGGAGCAGCGTCTGGATCTGACTGACGTCGATCGGCAGCTCATACGTGGGGTAACTCATTCTTTCTCCTTGCCCACAGCCAGAATGCGCCTTGCCAGCACATCGAGTTGTTTGAAGCGCGCGGCATTCTTGCGCCACGTGCGATTGTCGGTGAGAGGGGTGCCGGACGAATACTCGCCCGGCTCATGGATGGAATTGCGCACCACCGATTTGCCGGTGATCACGACCTTGTCGCAGATCTCCAGGTGGCCGACCACGCCGACATGCCCGCCAAGCAGGCAATAACGGCCGATCTTGGCGCTGCCGGCAATGCCGGTGCAGCCGGCGATCGCGCTATGCGCACCGATATGGCAGTTGTGCGCAATCTGCACTAGGTTATCCACGCGCACGTCTTCTTCCAGCACGGTGTCTTCCAGCGCGCCGCGGTCGATGCAGGTGTTGGCGCCAATCTCGCAATCGTCGCCGATCACCACACCGCCCAGTTGCGGCACCTTGATCCAGTGGCCGGCATCCATCGCCAGGCCGAAACCGTCGGCGCCGATCACCGCGCCGGGGTGAATGCGCACCCGCTTGCCCAAGCGCACTCGTGTGACCAGGGTGACGCGGGCGATCAGTTCGCTGCCATCGTCCACCACGCAGTCTTCGCCGATGATGCTGCCGGTGCCGATCACGCAGCCATCGCCCACGCGGCTGCGCGCGCCGATGCTGACGAACGGGCCGACATGCGCGCTCGGCGAGACCTGAGCGGTGGGGTCGATCACCGCCAAGGGATGGATGCCCGGTTCGCGCACCGGCGCCACATCGAACAAGGCGGCGATCTTGGCGAATGCGGTGTACGGGTCCTTGGCAACCAGCACGGTGCCGTGCGCCGCCTCAGCGTCATCGGCGCGTACCACCACCACCGCCGCTTGCGTGTCAGCCAGCTGCGGCCGGTAGCGCGGGTTGGACAGGAAGCTCAGCTGGCCCGCTCCGGCGTGCGCCAGCGTCGCCACCCCGGTGACTTCGGTTGCGCCGTCGCCGACGACGGTCAGACCAAATTGTTCAGCAATCGCAGTGGCGGTCAGGGCCATCAGGTGAACCTCGCGTAAACAGTAAGTGGCTGTTTTTACGGAAAAAAAACATAGCCAAGAATCCGCTAAACAGTCAGGCGTATCTGTTGCCTGGCCGCAACCGAGCGGCTAACCCAGGAAGAAGCATATGAAAACTCTCCTCTCCATGTTCGCCGGTATCGTCCTGCTTGGCGCAGTCAGCAGCGCCTCGGCCGACGACTTCGCGCAGCAGCGGGCCGACGCTCAGAGCTTCTGGGACCAGCAGGTCCAGTGTGTCAATCCGTCCGATTGGAGCGGGACGGCGAGCTGCCTGAGCACGCTGTTCCAGAGCTACCTCTGAACCTGTAACGCCTCAGGTACGACAGATAAACAATGGCGGCCCGATCAGTCGGGCCGCCATTGTTTTGCGTGCGTCTTAGAACTGGCCGCCGAAGGTGAACTGCAGACGTTCGATCTCGTCGTTGTCTTCCTTCTTCAGCGGGAACGCGTAGCTGATCGAGATGGGGCCGACCGGTGCGCGCCACAGCAACGCCACGCCGGTGGACGCGCGCAGTTCGTTGGCCTTGAAGTTGTCCACGCCGCTGTACACGTTACCGAAGTCGAAGAATGCCGACACGCGGGCCGACGGGCTGTCGAACAGCTTCGGGAAATACATTTCCACCGAGCCCACGGTCTTGAACGAGCCACCCAGCGGCTGGCCGCGATTGAAGCCGTTGATGGCTTCCGAACGCGGGCCCAGGGTGTTGTCTTCGAAGCCGCGCACCGAGTTGGTGCCGCCGGCGTAGAAGTTCTCGTAGAACGGCAGGCCGGTGGCGGTGATGGTGCGTGACACACCATTGCCATCGGTCACCACGCGCGTGCTGTCATTGCCGTAGCTGTCGCCATAGCCCAACTCGAAGCGCGTGTTCAACACGATCGCCGGGATGATCGGCCAGTAGTTGGAGATCTGGTAATTGAGCTTGTAGTACTCGACCGTGGAGCCGGGCAGGGTGGTTTCCAGGCCGACGCGCTGGTACATGCCTCGGGTTGGCATGAAGAAGTCGTTGCGGGTATCGCGCGCCCAGCCCAGCTCGGTACGCCAGGCGTGGAAGGTGCGGGTGCCGACCGCATCGATGTAATCGATGATCGCCCGCGGCGTCGTGCCCGGGAAGGTGGTGATCTGATTGCTGTCGATGCCGACCATTGCCGAGACGGTATCGTTTTCGGTGATCGGCACGCCGAACACCACCTGCGCCGAACCATTCTTGCTGTTGAACTGCGCGGTGTTGAAGTCCGAGTAGTCGAGTGCGCGCCAGGACAGGTTGTAGCCCAGCGACACGCCGTCGTCGGTAAAGAACGGGTTGGTGTAGGAGAACGCATAACGCTGCTGGAAGGTGCTGCGCGAGGCTTCCACCGCCACGCGGTTACCGCCGCCCAGGAAGTTGTTCTGCGACAACTGCACCGAGGTGGTCACGCCGAAGCTCTGCGAGTAACCCAGGCCGAACACGAAGCTGCCGGAGGTGGTTTCCTTGACGTTGTAGACCACGTCGACCTGGTCGTTGCTGCCCGGCACGGCCGGCGTTTCCACGTCCACGCTCTCGAAGTAGCCCAGGCGTTGCAGACGGATCTTGGAACGGTCGATCGCCGCCTGCGAGTACCAGGTGTTTTCGAACTGGCGCATTTCGCGGCGCAAGACCTCATCCGAGGTGCGGCTGTTGCCCTTGTACAGGATGCGGCGCACGGTCACGCGCGGGCCCGGCACTACCTGCAGGTTCACCGCAACGGTGCGGTCCTCGCGGTTCGGCGTCGGGATCGGGTTGACCTTGGCGAACGCGTAACCGACGTTGCTCAGCGTGTTGGTGATCGCATCGGAGGTGTATTCCAGCAACGCGCGCGAGAAGATGTCGCCGGCCTTGGGAATGACCAGCCGCTCGATGTCGGCCTGCGGCAACACGGTGTCGCCGGTGACCTTGATCTCGGAAATCTTGTACTGCTCGCCCTCGGTGACGCCGGCGCTGACGAACATGTCGCGTTTGTCGGGGCTGATCGAAACCTGAGTGGAGTCGATGCTGAAGTCCACGTAGCCGCGGTCCAGATACCAGGAGTTGAGCTTCTCCAGGTCGCCGGACATCTTTTCCTTGGAGTACTGGTCGTCGCGGCGATACCACGAGGCCCAGTTGTGCTCCTTGGATTCCCAGTTTTCCAGGATGTCCTCGTTGGCGAACTTCTCGGTGCCGATCAGGTTGACGTGGCGGATCTTGGCCGCCTTGCCTTCCTTGATCGCGATGGCCACGTCCACGCGGTTGCGATCCAGCGGGCTCACCGTCGGGGTGATCTCGACGTTGTACTTGCCGCGGTTGTTGTACTGGCGAGTCAGTTCCTGGGTCACGCGGTCCAGGCTCAGCCGGTCGAAGGTGCCGCCTTCGGTCAGGCCGATATCGCCCAGGCCCTTGAGCAGCTCTTCGGACTTGATGTCCTTGTTGCCGGTCACGGTGAGCTTGTTGATCGCCGGGCGCTCCTTGACCGTGATCACCAGGATGTTGCCCTGGCGATCCAGCTGCACGTCTTCGAAGAAGCCGGTGCGGTACAGCGCGCGGATCGAGTCGGCAACCTTGCCATCGTCCACGGTGTCGCCGCGATTCACCGGCAGATAGGTGAACACGGTGCCGGAGGCAATGCGCTGCAGGCCGTCGACGCGGATGTCGCTGGCAACGAACGGCTCGGCCGCCAGGGCGAGGGCTGGCAGGCTGAGGCCGGCGGCAAGAGCGAGGGCAAGCAGGCGGCGAGTGGGAAGACGCGTCATGTCACATCCGGTTGGAGTCGATTTCGGGTGTTGCTGGATGCCGACGTATGACGACGACAACAGGCGGAAAGGGTGGAGCAGTTTCATCGTGGAAGCAGGCCGAGGATGTCGTTGTAGAACGCCAGTCCCATCAGCCCTGCCAGGAGCGCCAGGCCGACATATTGCCCGGCAATCATGGCCCGTTCGCTGATCGGGCTGCCCTTGATCAACTCGATAAGGTAATACAGCAGATGCCCACCGTCCAAGATCGGGATGGGCATCAGGTTGATGATCGCCAGGCTGAGCGACAGCAATCCCAGGAAATACAGGAACCAGTCGAGCCCGCGTTCGGCCGAGGCATTGGCGGCGCGCGCAATTGTGACCGGGCCGGAGATGTTTTTCACCGAGGCCTGGCCGGTCAGCATGCGCTTCATCATGCCCAGCGAATCGGCGGTCATCTTGCCGGTTTCGCGGATGGCGGCAGGGACGGCGGCGAACAGGCCGTACTGCTGGCGGCTGTCGTAGGCCGGGGCCGGTGCGGGGGCAAACCCCACGCCCAGCATCCACTGTCCTTGCGGCGATTTGCGCGGGGCAATTTCCAGCGCCAGCCGGTCTTCCCCGCGTGCGACCTCGATCATGCCGTTCCCGCCCTGCGCGCCCAGCGTCTGCAGCTGGGCAGGAATCTCGTCGGCGGAGCGGATCGGCTGGCCATCGATGGCCACGATGCGGTCGCCCGACTTGAGCAGGCCCTCTGCCGCAGAGCCCGCGACCACCTGACCCACCACCGGTGGCTGCAGCATGAATTGCCAGCTGATGCCGGCCAGCGCGGCCACGCGGCGCTCGTCGAAACCGGCCGGCAGCTGCGACAGGCGCAGGGTGTGCTCGCTGTTGCCGGCGCCCTCGGCGGCGGTCAACACGCGGATATCGCGCCTGTCCATCGCTGCGGTGGTGAGCTGCATGCTGGCATCGCTCCAGCTGCTCACGTTGCGGTCGTCGATCCGCACGATGCGCTCGCCAGGCGTCAGCCCGGCTTCGGCAGCCAGGCCATCGGCACGGCCGACGGTGGCCGAATAATCCTGCTTGCCGACCACGAACATCGCCCACAGCATCGCCATGCACAGCAACAGGTTGGCGATCGGGCCGGCCGCGACAATGGCGATGCGTTGCCACACCGTCTTGCGATTGAAGGCCTGATCCTGCTCGGCCGGATGCACCTCGCCTTCGCGCTCGTCGAGCATCTTGACGTAGCCGCCCAACGGAATCGCGGCGATCGCGAACTCGGTGCCGTGGCGGTCGCGGCGCATCCACAACGGCTTGCCGAAACCCACCGAAAAGCGCAGCACCTTGACGCCGCAGCGCCGCGCGACCCAGAAGTGCCCGAATTCGTGGAACGTCACCAACACGCCCAGGCTGACGATCATCCACCAGACCGAACCGATGAAATCACCCATGGATGCAACTCGGCTGCGTGGATCGATCAGGCATGAAAGGAATGATGGGCGAGGGCGCGTTCAGTGATCTGCCGGGCTTGGGCATCGGCAGAAAGAAGGGTGTCGAGGGTGTCGGCATTGTGCCGTGGGAGCGTTGTCAGTGTGTGTTCGACCAACGCTGGGATCGCTAGGAAACCCACTTTGCCCTGAAGAAAGGCTGAAACAGCCACTTCGTTGGCCGCGTTCAGGATCGCTGGCGCGGTTCCACCGGCCTCCAGTGCCTCCCAGGCCAGCCGCAGACACGGAAATGCGGCGGTGTCCGGCGCTTCGAAATCCAGTCGCCCCTGGGTCAGCAGGTCCAGCCCGGCAACGCCCGATTCGACCCGCTCCGGCCACGCCAGGCCGACTGCCAGGGTGGTACGCATGTCCGGCAGGCCAAGCTGGGCCAGGGTGGAGCCGTCGACGAATTCGACCAGCGAATGCACCAGGCTTTGCGGGTGCACCAGCACATCGATCTGCGCGCCGGGCAGGCCGAACAGGTGATGCGCCTCGATGACCTCCAGGCCTTTGTTCATCAGGGTCGCCGAATCCACCGAAATCTTCGGGCCCATCGACCATTTGGGGTGCGCGACCGCTTGCGCCGGGGTGACCGCGCCCAGTGCGGCGCGCTCCCAGCCACGGAACGGGCCGCCGGAGGCGGTCAGGATCACCCGACGCACGCCACGGCTGGCGTCGCAGGAGCGCAGGCACTGGAAGATGGCGCTGTGCTCGCTGTCGATCGGGATGATCTCCGCGCCCGCCGCCGCCGCGGTGCGGGTCAGCAGCTCGCCGGCCAGCACCAGCGATTCCTTGTTGGCCAGCAGTAGGCGCTTGCCGGCGCGTGCGGCGGCCAGGGTCGAAGGCAGGCCGGCGGCGCCCACGATGGCGGCCACCACGGTGTCGCAGGCATCGCTGCCGGCCAGTGCATCCAGCGCCTCGCTACCGGCATGCGCTTGCGTGGCCAGGCCTGCCGCACGCAAGCCATCGCGCAGCGCCGGGTACAGGGAGTGGTCGGCAATCACCGCATGCGCGGGTCGATGCGCGGCGCATAGCGCCAGCAATGCCTCGACCTTATTACCGGCCGACAGCACGCTGGCGCGCAGCCGCTCGGGGTGACGGGCGATCACATCCAATGCCGACGCACCGATCGAGCCGGTGGCGCCGAACACGGCGACCTGACGGAGAGAAGAGCCAGCCATGCCTAGAATCCGAGAATTTCCTTGCCGAGTGCGAACACCGGCAGGGCGGCGAGCACGCCATCGATGCGATCCAGTACGCCGCCGTGGCCCGGAATCACCGCGCCCGAATCCTTGGCGCCGGCGTGGCGCTTGAGCAGGCTCTCGAACAGGTCGCCCAGCACCGAGGCCAGCACCGCAATGGCAGAGACCAGCATCAGCTGCGGCACATGCGCCAGGGTCAGACCGGCCAGCCAGCCGAATGCGCAGGCGACCACGATGCCGGCAAGCATGCCGCCGAGCAGGCCTTCGATGGTCTTGTTCGGGCTGACCCGCGGCGCCAGCTTGTGCTTGCCGAACGCGCGACCGGCGAAATACGCGCCCGAATCGGCCGCCCACACCATGGTCAGCGCGGTCAGCAACCACAGATTGCCCTTGTCCGGATTGGCATGCAGCAGCACCAGCGCGGCCCAGGCCGGCAGCACCGCCAGCGTGCCGGCGGCCAGCTTGAGCGCACGCGCCTGGCCGTTGCCGTGGTCGGCGCCAAAGGTGAAAAAGCGCAGCCAGAGCAAGGCCAGCAGCCACCAGGCGACGCCCACCAACGCGGCAATCTGGAACAGCACCATGGAGCCGGCCGACGCCCACACCATCAGCACCATCAGCAGCAGATTGAGCATCAGCAGCACGGTGCGCGGCAGGCTGTCGTCGATGCCGGACAGCTTGAGCCACTCCCACAGGCCGGTCAGGAACAGGATCGCCGCCAGCGCTGCCAGCCATTGAGTCGGCAGCAGCACGATCGCGCAGATGGCGAGCGGCGCCATGATCAACGCGGCAATCACGCGGGTCCTGGTCATGCGGAGGAGGCCTCTGTCGCCTTGTCGGCAATCTGGGCGCTGGTCAGGCCGAAGCGACGTTCGCGCCCGGCATAGTCGTCCAGCGCCTGCTGCAGCACCGCGGCATCGAACTCCGGCCACAGGGTTTCGGTGAACCACAGTTCGGTATAGGCCAGCTGCCACAACAGGAAATTGCTGATGCGGGTGTCGCCACCGGTGCGGATGAACAGATCCGGCGCCGGCAGGTCGGCCAATGCGATCCGGCTGGCCAGCAGGGCTTCGTCGATCTGCTGCGGCTGCAGACGGCCGGCAGCCACTTCTTCGGCCAGTGCACGTGCGGCCAGCGCGATGTCCTGGCGGCCGCCGTAGCTGGCAGCGATGCTCAGCACCAGCCGCGAGTTGGCGGCGGTGATGCGCTCGGCGCCGGCCATGCGCTCGCGCAACGGCGCGGCAAAGCGGCTGCGGTCGCCGATGAAACGCACTTGCACGCCACGCCGCTGCAGTTCGTCGACCTCGCGATCGAGTGCATGCAGGAACAGTTTCATCAAGGCATCGACTTCCTCCTGCGGGCGGCCCCAGTTTTCACTGGAGAACGCGAACAGGGTCAGCGCCGAGACGCCTTTTTCCAGGCAGAAGTCGATGGTGCGATTGACCGCGCGCGCGCCTGCGCGATGGCCGATCATGCGCGGACGGCGCCGACGCTGCGCCCAACGCCCATTGCCATCCATGATGATGGCGATGTGGCGCGGCACGGCGGCAGCGGAGGGTTCTGGATGCATGGCAGGCGATGCCACGATCAGACCGTCATCAGTTCCTGTTCCTTGCCCTTGACGACCTCATCCACGTCCTTGATTGCCTTGTCGGTGAGCTTCTGGATGTCGTCTTCGGCGCTGCGCGCCTCGTCTTCGGTGACTGCCTTGTCCTTGAGCAGATCCTTGACCTGCTGGTTGGCATCGCGACGGATGTTGCGGATGGCCACCTTGCTGTCTTCGCCTTCGCCATGCACGGACTTGCTGAGCTCCTTGCGGCGCTCCTCGGTCAGCGGCGGCAGGTTCAGACGGATCACGGTGCCGACCACGGTCGGGGTCAGGCCCAGATCTGAGGCGTAGATCGCTTTTTCCACGTCCTTGATCATGCCCTTGTCGAACAGGCTGATGACCAGCGAGCGGCCTTCGGAGACGCTGATGCTGGCAACCTGATTCAAGGGGGTGTCGGTGCCGTATGCCTTGACCTTGATGTTGTCCAGCAGCGCCGGAGAGGCGCGGCCGGTACGCACGGTGGTCAGGGAATGGCGCAGAGCATCGATGCTCTTGGTCATGCGCGTGAGCGCGTCTTGTTTGATCTGGTTGAGCATCGCCGGAATCCGTGTGGAGCTGAATCCGGGGATTATAGCCGGGACTGCGTTTTGAGACTTGCCGGCTGGCAGGGTCCTGCGCAGCCGGTTCACTTGCGGCGCCGCTTCAGCCCGGCGGCGCTATCGGTCAGGTATCAGCGCAGTCCCCGGCAGCGCGCCTTTGCGAATCCCGAATCCCGGTTCCCCAATCCCAACCTCAGCTCCGGCCCTGAACCAGCGTGCCGATCTGCTCGCCGTGCAGGATGCGCAGCAGCACGCCGGGCTCGCTCATGCCGAAGATGCGCAGCGGCAGGTCGCTGTCGCGTGCCAGGGCGAAGGCGGCGGTGTCCATCACTTCCAGGCCCTGCATGATGACCTGGTCGTAGGTCAGGGTGTCGTAACGCACCGCATCGGTGTGCTTCTTCGGGTCCTTGTCGTACACGCCGTCGACCTTGGTTGCCTTGAGCAGCAGGTCGGCGCCGATCTCGATCGCGCGCAGCGCCGCGCCCGAGTCGGTGGTGAAGAACGGGTTGCCGGTGCCGGCGGCGAAGATCGCAATGCGGCCCTTTTCCAGATGACGGATCGCGCGCCTGCGGATGAAGTCTTCGCACACGTCGTTGATCTTGATCGCGCTCATCACGCGCACCTTGGCGCCGAGCTTTTCCAGCGCGTCCTGCATCGCCAGTGCGTTGATCACGGTGGCCAGCATGCCCATGTGGTCGCCGGTGACGCGGTCCATGCCGCTGGCGGCCAGACCTGCGCCGCGGAAGATGTTACCGCCGCCGATCACCAGTGCGACCTGCGCGCCGGCCTGCTGCGCTTCGATCACTTCATGGGCGAGGCGATTGATGACTTTGGGGTCGATGCCGTAATCCCCGTCTCCCATCAGCGCCTCCCCGGAAAGTTTGAGAAGAATGCGGCGATAGGGAAGTGCAGACATGGGGGAACCTCGGTGTGGGGGATCGGCAAACGCCGGCAAGTCTAGCGGAAGCCTGTCACCGGGCGTGGTAAAAATTCGCTTGTCGGGGCGTGACGTGATGCGTTGCTCAGTGCGCGCGCGGCGGCTGCGGGGCTGGCACATCGGTCGCATCGTAAGCGGTGACACGGTTGCGGCCGCGATGCTTGGAGCGATACAGCGTGCTGTCGGCAGCCTGCAATAAATGCTCGATGCTCTCGAACTGGCGGCCGCCGCCGCCATGCGTGGCCAGCCCTGCGGAGAAGGTGATGTGCAGCGGGCCGCTCTGCAATTGCGCCATCGGCGTGCGCGCGGTTTCGACCAGGATGCGCTCGATCACCATCAATGCGGCGTCGGCTGTGGTGTTGGGCAGGATCACCAGAAATTCTTCGCCGCCATAGCGTGCGACCAGGTCGCTGGTGCGCACCATCCGCTGCAGTGTCTGCGCAAAATTGCGCAGCACTTCGTCGCCGATCAGATGGCCATGCGAGTCGTTGACGCGCTTGAAGTCGTCCAGGTCGATGAAGGCGATCGATAGCGGCCAGCTCTGGCGTGATGCAAGCTCGAATTCGTGCTCGAGCGCAGTGCCGAGCTGATGCCGATTGAACACGCCGGTGAGTGCGTCGCGGCTGGCCTGTTCGGCCAGATGACGCATGCGGTTTTCCGATTCGTCGGCATGCCGGCGCGCTTCGGCCACATCCTGCAACTCGCGCAGGCTGCGCAGCATCGCCAACTCGCGGGCCTGCTCGAAGATCATCTGGATGTGCTCGGGCTGCGGTACGCGGATGTCGAACAGGGCTTCCAGTTCGGGCAGCGATTCGGCGATGCGCTCGATCACTTTTTCGAAGCGTTCGGCGTCCAGTTCCAGCACCTGCTGGGCCTGCTGTTGCGCGTGTTCGGTGGCGGTGACCGCGCTGGCCGACAGCCAGATATCGGCCAGTCGCCCGGACAGCGCGACACAGGCCATGAACGGTTCCAGGCTGGCCGGCTCCTGTTCGCTTTGCGCGATCGCGTTCTGCAGATATGGCGGCAACTGCCATTGATGCGCAAGCCAGGCGCCGACCTCGGCATGGGTTGCGCCCAGGTGCTCGCGCTCGGCTTCCAGCAACGCGGTGTTGTCCGGTGCCTGTTCCAGCAGCGGCGCATACAGCGCGGGTGCGCCTTGCAGCAGGGCCAGTTTGCCGATGTCCTGCAGCAGGCCGGCCAGCATCAATTCTTCGGGTTTGCGGATGCCGTAGGCCTGCCCGAGGATGCGGCTGGCCAGTGCGCACAAGCCGGCACGCCGCCAGATACGATCGTGCAGCGGATGCGCGGTGAAGGTGCTGCGCACGCCGTGCACCATCGAAAACCCAAGTGCCAGGCTCAAGGTGGCGTTGAGGCCGAGCATGGTCAGCGCCTGGCCGAGGTTGTCGATGCGGCGGCGGCTGGCGTACAGCGGCGAATTGGCAACGCGCAGCATGCGTGCGCTCAATGCCATGTCCATGCCGATGACATTGGCCGTCGCGGTCATGTCCACATCGGGGTCTTGCGCAAGTTCAATGATGCGCAGCGCGACGCCGGGCGGCGATGGCAGATTGCGGCAGTAGTGCAGGGCGGCTTGGAGGTCTGGTTGCATGATTCATCGCCGACAGTGAGCGCAAGCATACAGCTGCGTTCGTTGAGTGGGGCACGCCAAGCTTTGCCATCGCTGCGCTGCGATATGCGCGTTCTGGACGCTGAGAGCCTTGTCGGCATTCAGATTTAGCGGCCACCGTCACAACATCTGTAGAGTCGAGGTCGGTTGTCGGTGCGGTGTATGCGTGCGCTTCAGCTTCAGAAGTCACTGCGAATGCGCATCAGATTTCAGGCAAAAAAAAGCCGCGGCATGCCGCGGCTTTTTTTGCGTGTGGCGAAGATCAGGCCAGGCCGGCCTGCTTCATCACTTCGGCGGCGTAGTCTTCCACCACCTTCTCGATGCCTTCGCCAACGGCCAGGCGCTGGAAGCCGATCACCTCTGCACCGGCCGCCTTGACGGCCTGCTCGACGGTCTGATCGGTGTTCAGCACGTACGGCTGACCGTACAGCGTGACTTCGTTGATGATCTTGCTGATCTTGCCGCTGATGATCTTTTCCAGGATCTCGGCCGGCTTGGACTTGTCCTTCTCGGACATCTTGGCCAGCTCGATTTCCTTTTCCTTGGCAACGAACTCGGCCGGAACGTCGGAGGCCTTGACGTGCGGCGGGTTCATCGCGGCGATGTGCATGGCGATGCCGCGTGCCAGCTCGATGTCGCCACCCTTCAGCTCGACCAGCACGCCGATGCGGCCGCCGTGCACGTAGGCCGCGACGTTGTTGGCGCTGTCGATGTGCACCAGGCGACGCACCTGCAGGTTCTCGCCGACCTTGGCGATGACCGCAGCGCGGCGTTCTTCGATGGTCTCGCCGCTGTCGAGCTTGACGCTCTTCAGCGCTTCGGCATCGGCCGCATCCGAGTTCAACGCAGCGGTGGCCACGGTCTCGGTGAAGGCCAGGAAGTTCTCATCCTTGGCGACAAAGTCGGTTTCGGAATTGATTTCGACCAGCACGGCCTTGCCGCCGGCCTGGGCGGTCGCGATGCGGCCTTCGGCGGCAACACGGTCGGCCTTCTTGTCGGCCTTGGCCAGACCCGACTTGCGCAGCCATTCGGCAGCGGCGTCGATGTCACCGGCGTTTTCGACGAGTGCCTTCTTGCACTCCATCATGCCGGCGCCAGTGCGCTCGCGCAGTTCCTTGACCAGGGAAGCAGTGATTTCCATGGAATTACCTCGTTTGGACGAATGCATGCGGCGGAGATGTTCCGCCAATGAGGAGACGGCGCAATGTGCTGGCCGCCCCCGTAGATGTCTTCAGTGGCCCGGGCGACGGGACGCCATGGTCCCGTCGGGGCTGCGGCCGCACAGCATGGTGCGGCCGCATTGCAGGCCGATTACTCGGCAGCAGGAGCAGCCGGAGCTGCGGCGTCGGCCGGAGCGTCAGCCTTCTTTTCGGTCTTCTCGGCCTTCTTGGCCGGGGCGCGACGGCCCTTGCCTTCGTCGGCGGATTCGGCCGAGAACTCTTCTTCGCGCACGGAGGCGGAGTTCGGAGCAGCAGCCTTGCCTTCCAGCACGGCGTCGGCAGCGGCGCGTGCATACAGCTGCACGGCGCGGATGGCGTCGTCGTTACCCGGGATGGCGTAGTCGACCAGGGCCGGGTCGTAGTTGGTATCGACCACGGCGATCACCGGGATGCCGAGCTTCTTGGCTTCCTTGATGGCGATGTCTTCATGGCCGATGTCGATCACGAAGATCGCGTCGGGCAGGCGGTTCATTTCCTTGATGCCGCCGAGCGAGGCGTCCAGCTTCTCTCGCTCGCGACGCAGGCCCAGCACTTCGTGCTTGACCAGCTTCTCGAAGGTGCCATCGGTCTCGGCCGCTTCCAGTTCCTTCAGGCGCGCAACCGACTGCTTGACGGTGCGGAAGTTGGTCAGCGTGCCGCCCAACCAGCGCTGGGTCATGAACGGCATGTTGCAACGCTCGGCTTCTTCCTTGATGGACTCGCGCGCGCTGCGCTTGGTGCCCAGGAACAGGATGGTGCCGCGCTTCTGCGCGATCGAGGAGAGGAAGTTCATCGCGTCGTTGAAGAGCGGAACGGTCTTCTCGAGGTTGATGATGTGGATCTTGCCGCGCGCGCCGAAGATGTACGGCGCCATCTTGGGGTTCCAGTAGCGGGTCTGGTGACCGAAATGGACGCCGGCTTCCAGCATCTGACGCATGGTGACTTGGGGCATTGAAGTAATTCCTGGTAGCGGAATCGCCGTGCGCGGCTTGTTGTTGAAAAGTCCGCACATGGATGTGCGGGCTGTTGCGAGGGACTCGCATCAAAACGCACATGATTCCGGGGTTGGGCTTCCCTGTCGCCTCCGTGTCGAACCCCTCGCGGGGCACCCCGGCACGGATGGCGGCGGCAGGTGTGAATTCGTCGGTGACGTCCGACGTGGACGACGCAATGCGTAAAGACGCAAAACAGCCGGCGGAGTATAGCGGCCAGGGCGCGTCTGCGCAATTGGTCGGCTTGGGGACGTCCAGCTGCGCTGAAGCTCAACAGCTTGGGCGCCTTGAGAGGTTCATTGGAGGTGTGGATGCGTTGGGGCAGAGCGGCTGGTCTGTTGATTGGCTGCAGGGTCCTTGCCCGCCCACCATCGCGGGACACGCCGCAAGTACATCCA
>NZ_JBWWVR010000029.1:0-26517 GCF_056675575.1 Xanthomonas sp. NCPPB 3959 | reverse complement strand
GCGTCGTTGCAAGACTATTGCGCTTGCCGCGCCGCATAAATCAGCTCAGGCTGATTGCACCGTTCAAGAGTGTCGACCAATCGATGGACACCATGGAGTCGTTGCGCGCATTCCTGCGTGTGGCCGAGCTCGGCAGTTTTACCCGCGCCGCCGAAACCTTGGGCCTGCCCAAGGCCAGCGTCTCCACTGCCGTGCAACGGCTTGAAGCGTCGCTCGGTACCCAGCTGTTGCATCGCACTACACGCCGCGTGCAACTCACTGGCGACGGCACCGCGTTCTATCAGCGCAGCCGCGATTTGCTCGATGACATGGACGAGTTGCAAGGCATGTTTCAGCGCGACCGTGGCCAGTTGCGAGGGCGCTTGCGGGTGGACATGTCGTCCGGCATTGCGCGCAATTTCGTGATTCCCGCCTTGCCGGTATTTTTGGCACTGCATCCACAACTGGAAGTGGAGATCAGCGGCACCGACCGCCGCGTGGATGTGGTGCGCGAAGGCTTCGATTGCGTGTTGCGCGTGGGCACGCTCGAAGACACCAACCTGGTCGCGCGACCGCTCGGCGCGTTTCGCATCATCAACTGCGCCAGTGCGGATTACCTGACGCGGCGTGGCATACCGCGCTGTCTGGACGATCTGGCGCAGCACGATCTGGTGCATTACGTCACGACGCTGGGCCAGCGTTCGCCCGGCTTCGAGTATGACGACGGGCAGACCTATCAACTGCTACCGATGCGCGGCCCGGTGACGGTGAACAATGGCGATGCGTATCTTGCTGCCGCATTGGCGGGCCTGGGCATCATCCAGGCGCCGGCCAGCCCGTTACGTGCACACCTGGAAAGCGGCGCCTTGATCGAGGTGCTGGCCGCCATCGCGCCCGAACCGATGCCGGTCACGCTGCTCTACGCGCAGCGTCGCCACCTGCCGCAACGCGTGCGCGCGTTCATGGATTGGGTGGCAGAAGTGATGGCGCCGCATCTGGAACCGCTGTAGCCCTGGGCCACAGTCGATGCGATTGCCGGCACGCCTTCGCGTGTGCGTGTGCAGGCAAGTCTATGCAACGTGCCGACACTTGCGGGAAAGGCTTCCGCTTGCGCGCCAGCTCGGCACCACCGAAGCAAACTGATGTCAGCACGCAGCACAGGCAGTAGAAAGCGCAGCAGATCTACGATCACCCAGCAGGGATGCAGACACAAAAAAACAGGCACCTTTTGCAAGGTGCCTGAATCGTTGCAACAACAGGCCAGGCGCTGAAATCGCGCCCAGCCTGGTCTGCGATCAGAACGTGTAGTTGAAGGTCAGCATGCCGTTGCGCGATGCGCCCCATGCGCCATAGCCGCCGTTGAACTGCGAGTAATAGCGCTTGTCGAGCAGGTTATCGACATTGAGCTGCACCGAAAACTGCGGCGACAACCGGTAGCGCGCGAATGCACTGACTAGCGCATAGGCGCTCTGCTGGAAGGTGCCGTACACCGGGTCCACGTAGTACGAGCGGTTCTGCCAGTTGACGCCGCCCCCCAACGTGAGATCGCTCCACGCACCTTGCGGGGTGTAGCTGTTGAATAGCTTGAGAGTGGTGCGCGGCAGATGCGTGTTGATCGAGGTGCCGTCGTCATCACGAGCGGTGTAGTGCGAGGCGCCGAAGGTGGTGTTCCAGCCAGCGGTCACGCGGCCGGAGATCTCGAAATCGAAGCCTTCGCTCACCACGCCGTTGGCGGCCTGATACGCCGATTCGCTGCTACCGGGGACGAAGCCGCCGGTGGCCACGCCCAGGTTGTCCTGCTCGATGCGAAACACCGCAAGCGAGGCGTTGAGCTTGTCGTCGAACCACGCTGCCTTGATGCCGGCTTCGTAGCCCTTGCCGCTCAACGGGTCCAGATAGCCGCCATTGGCATCGCGCAGGGTCTGCGGATTGAAGATTTCGGTATAGCTGACGTAGGTCGACCACACATCGTTGATGTCGTACACCAGGCCGGCGTACGGGGTGACTTCGGTCTGGGTGTCGGAGAACGGCACCAGGCCTTGCGTCGTCGAATCGAAGTTGCGGCCATCGATCTGCCAATCGGTATAGCGCGCGCCCACCAGCAGCGTCAGCGGATCGGCCAGCGAGAAGCGTGCGGCCACGTAAGCGGCCTTCTGCTTGATGGTGCCGTCGCTCTGCACCGTGCGCGGGCTCCAGTTGGGTTCCGGGTACGCGCCGGTCCAGCCGAAGTAGCTGTCCAGCGGCGCAGGGAAATCGAAGGTGCCGTTGTTGACGTATTCGCGGCGGTTGTAGCTGGCGCCGGCCACCAGATGATGCTCGCGGCCGAACAGCTGGAACGGGCCTTCCGCATAGACATCGGCACCATCGGCCTTGCGCTCGGTCAGGTAGTTGCCCGAATACGGCACCACGCCGCCACCGGTGGCGCGGTCGAACCCGAAGATCGTATAGAACGGATAGAACAGATGATTGGCCGCTTCGGTCTTCTCGTGGCTCAGATTGGCCTTGAGGTTCCAACCGTTGTCGAAGCTCTGCTGCAAGCTGGCGAAGGTGCGCTGCAGACGCGTATCCCAGAACGTCCAGTCGGCCGCCGGGTTGAACGAGCGGTCGTAGTTGGTGCGGGTGCCATCGCTGTAGAACAGCGGGAAGCCGCCCCAGGTGACATCGTTCGATTCCTTCTTCTGGTACTCGTAGCCCACGCTCAGCAAGGTGCTGTCGGTGAGGTCGGCATCGATGATCGCCGAGCCGATCTTCTTGCGCATGCTGTAGCGGTCCATATCCGACTCGCCATCCTGATACACGCCGATCACGCGCGCGCGCACGGTGCCTTCTGGGCTCAGCGGCACGGTGACATCGGCCACGCTGCGGGTCTTGTTGAAATCGCCGCCGCCGACCGACACGGTGCCAGTGAAGTTGCGGCTGAGCGCGTGCTTGCGCACCAGATTGATCGAGGCCGACGGATTGCCCGAGCCGGTGAGCAGGCCGGTGGCGCCACGCACCACTTCGATACGGTCGTACAACGCCACGTCCAGCGCCGAATCGCCGTAGCTCCAGGCCTGCTCCATATAGGCCGGGATACCGTCGAACTGGTAGTTGTCGATGTAGAACCCGCGTGCGAAGAATTCCAGCCGCTCGCTGTCGCTCTGCGCCACCGAGATGCCGGTGACGTTGTTGAGCACGTCGGTGATGCTCTGCAGATTCTGGTCATCCATGCGGTCACGGGTGATCACGGTGACCGACTGCGGAATCTCGCGCAGCGACAGATTCATGCGCGTGCCGGCGGTGGTCTTCTCCACCGTATAGCCCTTGGCCTGTTCGCCCTGCACAATCAGCCGGTCCAGCGTGGTGACCTCGGCATCGGCGGCGGCAACGGGCGTCTCGGCCAATGCCTGGCCAGCGGCCAGCGTGCACAGCGCAGCGAACAGCGCGCGCGGCAGGGCATGACGACGCGCGCCCATGGAAACAAGACGCAACTCGGTACTACGGATCATCGGGAACTCCAACGCAGACGGAATCAGACCACGCGCTGCGAAGACGCCGCGCCGGCAACAAGGGGGAGGAAACGGTGTGCCCTACCAGCGGCAGCGCGCCATTTTAATGGGAATGATTCACATTTTAAATAGCTGGGTTGACATTTTTTAGCATTTGCTTGACATAAGCGAGCGCTACCTGGATGGGAGCGCGTTTCGCAGGATCTGGTCACTCCAGCGGAGATCAGCAAGGCGTACTTCGATGGTCTTTCTGCTCCGAGCAAGCAATTCCTGCTGCTGCCACGGACCGGGCACGATCCCAACCCGCCGATGATGGAGGCACAGTTGAAGGTGCTGACCAGGATCCGCGCCTCGGCGCTGGCCAACGACGCGCACTGAAGCACGCCACGCTTCCGTTGAACGATGACGCACCCGCGCATCGCTCACGAGATTCAACAAAAAAGCCGGCTTTCGCCGGCTTTTTTCTTCAGCGCAACACGCGAGGCCTTACAGCGCCTTGGCTGCCGCAACCACATGCTCGGCCGTGATCTTGAAGTACGCATACAGCTGATCCGCCGGCGCCGAAGCACCGAAAGTGTCGATGCCGACCACATCTCCATCCAGGCCCACGTACTTGCGCCAGAAGCCGGTCACGCCCGCTTCCACCGCCACGCGCTTGCGCACCGCGTTCGGCAACACCGACTCGCGATACGCCGCATCCTGGCGATCGAACACATCGGTGGACGGCATCGACACCACGCGTGTCTTCAGGCCTGCCGCATCCAGGGTCTGCTTGGCTTCCACCGCCAGGCGGACTTCCGAACCGGTGGCGATCAGGATCACGTCCGGCGCGCCGCCTTCGGCATCGGCCAGCACGTAGCCACCGCGTTCGATCAGCTTGAGCTGCGCGTCGCTGCGCGGCTGGTGCTGCAGATTCTGGCGACTGAACACCAGGCAGCTCGGGCCGTCCTTGCGGGTGATCGCGGCCTTCCAGCTCACCGCCGATTCCACCGCATCGCCCGGGCGCCACACATCGTTATTGGGGATGTAGCGCAGCGAGGCCAGATGTTCCACCGGCTGATGGGTCGGGCCGTCTTCGCCCAGGCCGATCGAGTCGTGCGTGTACACGTGGATGGCATGCGCCGGATTCAGCGCGCTCATACGCACGCCGTTGCGCGCGTAATCGCTGAACACCAGGAAGGTGGCGTCGAAGGGAATAAAGCCGCCATGCAGCGCCAGGCCATTGGCAATAGCGGTCATGCCGAACTCGCGCACGCCGTAGTACACGTAGTTGGCATCCGGGTCGTCGGTGGCCACCGACTTGCTGGCCTTCCACAACGTGAGGTTGGAATGCGCCAGATCGGCCGAACCGCCGATCAGTTCCGGCAACAGCGGGGCGAACGCTTCGATCGCCAGCTGCGAGGCCTTGCGCGAGGCGATGGTCTGGCCGTCCTGCTGCGCCTTGGCGATGTAGGCATCGGCCTGGGCGATGAAGTCGGCCGGCAACTCGGCGTGCGAGCGACGGGTCAGCTCGGCAGCTTCGGCCGAATACTGCTTGCCGTACTTGTCGAACAGTTGCTCCCACTCGGCCTGACGCAGGGTGCCGGTGCCGCCTGCACGCCAGCCGGCGTAGATCTCTTCGGGAATTTCGAACGGGCCGTACGGCCACTCCAGCGCCTTGCGTGCGCCTTCCAGTTCTTCCTTGCCCAGCGGCGCGCCGTGCGAGGATTCCTTGCCGGCCTTGCTGGGCGCACCGAAGCCGATCTTGGTGCGGCAGCAGATCAGGGTCGGCTTGTCGGTGTTCTCCAGCGCGGCTTCGATGGCGGCCTTGATCTTCTCGGCATCGTGCCCGTCCACATCACGGATCACGTGCCAGCCATAGGCCTCGAAACGCGCCGGCGTGTTGTCGCTGAACCAGCCATCGGTGTTGCCGTCGATGGAAATGTGGTTGTTGTCCCAGAACGCAACCAGCTTGCCCAGGCCCCAGGTGCCAGCCAGCGAGGCGGCCTCGTGCGAGATGCCTTCCATCATGCAGCCATCGCCCATGAACACCCAGGTGCGGTGGTCGACGATTTCCAGCTCCGGGCGGTTGTAGCGCTGCGCCAGCAACTTCTCGGCCAGCGCGAACCCGACCGCATTGGCGAAGCCCTGCCCGAGCGGACCGGTGGTGGTCTCGATCCCTGGGGTCTCGCTGCGCTCGGGGTGGCCGGCGGTCTTGCTGTGCAGCTGACGGAACTGCTTGAGCTGCTCGATCGGCAGGTCGTAGCCGGACAGGTGCAACAGCGCGTACTGCAGCATCGACCCGTGGCCATTGGACAGCACGAAGCGGTCGCGGTTAAACCACTGCGGGTTGTTTGGGTTGTGCCGGAAGAAATCGTTCCACAGCACTTCGGCGATATCGGCCATGCCCATCGGCATGCCGGGATGGCCGGATTTGGCGGCTTCGACCGCATCTGCGGCAAGAAAACGGATGGCGTTGGCCAGCTGGCGGCGGGTGGGCTGGGTCATGGGCGTCTATGGAAGCGGAGGGGAACACCGCTGGAAGCGGAGCCGCTTATTCTCCCACAGAGCGCGTTAGGGAGCCGGGATTGGGAGGCGGGATTGGTGAGGCTGGAGCCTCTGCAGCCTCGTCCACTAGACAACGGTGCAACTGGCGGCCGAGACGCTATCGCAACACCGCAAGACCTGACCTGGCACCTGACGATCGCAACAGCCCGCTCCAACGAATCCCGAATCCCGAATCCCTACTCCTCGCCCTTCGCCACCAACGTCGTCAACGCCAGATCGCCGGTCACATTCAACGCCGTGCGGCACATATCCAGGAAGTGATTGACGCCCAGGATCATGCCGATGCCGACCGGGTTGACCCCGACCATCGCGCAGATCAGCGCCACCACCGGCAGCGAGCCCGACGGCACACCCGCGGTGCCGATGCCACCCAGGATGCAGACCAGCATCACCATGAACTGCTGGCCGATGCTCAGGTCCACATTGAAGAACTGCGCCAGGAAGATCACCGTCACCCCTTCGAACAGCGCGGTGCCGTTCTGGTTGGCGGTGGCGCCCACCGTCAGCACAAAGCGCGACACGCGTGGCGGCAGGCCCATTTCGTCGGCCACGCGCAAGGCGGTGGGCAGGGTCGCATTACTGGACGCAGTGGAGAACGCCATCATCGTGGCCTCCTGGGTCTGCTTGAAGAAGCCGATCGGCGAACGCCCGGCGAACTTCACTGCCAGCCCGTAGCTGACCACCATGTGCAGGCCCAGCGCCAACACCACCACGCCCACGTAGGCGCCCAGGCGGATCAACAGATCGAAGCCGAACAGCGCAGCCAGATTGAACATGAAACAGGCCACCGCATACGGCGCCAGGCGAATCACCAAGCCGATCAAGGTCATCGAGATTTCGAAGATGCCCTCGATGCCGCGCTTGAGCGTGGCGACTTTTTCATCCGCGGTCAGCACCATGCCCACGCCGAACATCACCGCAAAAAACATCAGCGACAAAATCGCGCCATTGCTGGACGCCGCAGCGATTACGTTGCTGGGCACGATCGACAACAGCATGTCCATGCCCTGCGGCTGGGTGCCGGAGCTGGAAATGATCTCGCGGGTGCGCTCGGCGTTTTCCTGGATCAACTGATTAGCCAGCTGTGGATCCACGCCAGCCCCAGGCTTGAGCACATTCACCAACACCAGGCCGAGCAACACCGCCACACCGGACAGCACGACGGTGTAGCCCAAGGTGCGCCAACCCACACGGCCGAGCGCACGGATGTCGCCCATTTCGGAAATGCCCATCACCAATGCCGAAAACAGCAGCGGCACGATCAGCATGAAGATCAGATTGAGAAAAATCTGCGAGAACGGAGTGGTGACGTACTTGGTCACCGTGCGCACCCAGTCGGCATCGCTGCCGGCAAGGTAGTAGACGGCCAACCCCAACACCAGGCCGACGGCGAAACCAATGCCCATCTTCCAATGCAGGGGCAGGCCCGGGCGGCGTGCGGCTGGGGATGCAGTCATCTGGTCGGGCCTTGATCTGTACACAAAGGCCGGAGCTTAACAAACGCCATCGATGCGGCCACCTACCCGACGTGCCGCTACGCGCCTGCCCGAGGGTAGGTGTCCCTCTCGACGTCAGGTGATGCAGGCGTTGGCGCGGGAGCGGGAGCGGGAGCGGGCGAGAGTCCTGCAACCAGGCTGCTGCCCTAATCGATCTGCAATTGGCGCATCCACATCATCTAATCAGCTTGAAGTGGCAAAGATTTCGAGTCTTGCCGTTGCTAGATGCAGCCCAAAGCCTGGTTGGTCGAGGGCACGGTGCCTTCTAGCTTTAGATCAAAAACCTGGTTGGTCGAGTGCGCGGTGCCCTCGCCGCTCGCGGGACACGCCGTGAATCCGTCCCTGGAGGCTCAGTGGCGGCATCCATGCCGCCACATGGTCCCGCAATCGGCGAGGGCACCGCACCAGAGAGTTCGTAGGCTGCTTCGTTGAAAGCCTGCCTGTTATTCGTTCGCGTTGCGACGCTGATCAGGAGCGCCATCATTCGCGCCGTCATCTAAAAAAAAGCGCGTATTGCACCGCTTGCAACCATGCACACCGACACTCTCGATTGGTCCTTGCCCGCTCACCGTCGCGGGACCTTACGCGGCATGGATGCCGCGTAAGAGCCTACACGGACGTACTTGCGGCGTGTCCCGCGATGGTGGGCGGGCAAGGACCCTGCAGCCAAGCCGCAACCCCAGAGCTCTGCTTTCATCGACACATCAGCAACCCACGTGTAACCGGAATCAACGAGTCGCAACGCTACACGGCTTGGCGACCATCCAAGAACCCGTTAGCCACTGTCGCTGCAGCGCAGCCGATCAACGCGCTGGCGGATACAGCGGCGCCAATACCTCCGGTTCCGCAGCCGTTGCATGGCGCCAACGCGGGCCTTTGGAAAAAGCCTCGCGCAACGCTGTACGCGCGGCGGCCACATCACCATCGCCGCCCCAGCGCGCGCGCTGCATCTGCGCCACTGCTGCGCGCTGGGCCGGGTCGCTCAACGCGGCCAGCACACTGTCGATGTCGGCAACACCGGCCATGCCGCAGAGTACCGCCGCCACATCGTCCATCCCGCCGGTATCGAGCGCGCGCCGCAATTCGGCCACACCATGGGTGGCACGACCGGAGGCGGGTGCATCGCTGCCATTGGTCACCGGCGCACCGCGCGAACCGCCGCGACGCAGCAGCAACGCCCACGCAAGCGTGGCGACCCACAACAACGCGAAACCGATCGCCGCACCGATCCAGCCCCACGGCCGTTGCGCAGCGGCGGGTTGCTGCAGGCTGAGCGTGCTGGCCGCAGGAGCTCGCACAACGTTATCCGGCAACGGGTTTGCTGCTGGCGTAGGCGCGGGCGCCGCAAACGCACCGCTACCCGCAGCCACATCCAACGTAAGGTCCGGCAGCGATGCAGTCTTGGCCGCCGCTGCGCCCACATCCCACCACGCCACCTGCAAACCCGGCACCACCAGTGGACCAGCGCGGTTGGGCACGATCGAATAGCGCCGGGTCAGCCGCAGCTGCGGCGAACCGTCCACGAAGCGTTCCTCGTACTGCGCCGGCTCGGCAAACACCTGCGCGTCAGGCACGCTCGGAGTAGGCAATTCCGGGAACTGCGCCTGGGTGGCGCCGCGTGCGCTGGCTTCCACCACGATCTGCGCCGCTTCACCAGCAGTCGCGCGCTGCGGCGTGGTGGTGTAACGCAGCTGCAGACTGCGCAGCGGCAGCCACGGCTGCGGCGCGTTGGCCGGCTGCGCACGCACCTGCAGCGGAATGCTGGCGCTGCGCGCAGTCAGCTCGCCATTGCCACGACCGAAGTAATCATCGAAAAAACCACCGACCGAACGCCCATTGAAACGCGCCGACGGCAACAGCAAGCGCCCACTGCGCTCGGGCACCAGCAAATAGCGCCGCTCCACCACGTTGTATTGACGATTGTTGACCAGCTTGACCGAACTGACGTCATCGCCAATGCGCTGCAGCGATGCGCCATCGGGCGCTTCCAGATCCAACTCGCCGGAGGCCAGCTGCGTAGCGAAGTACAAACGCACCACCACGCCCACACTTTGCTGCACGTAGGGCTGCGGGTCGTCCACCTGCGTTTCGACGAAGGCGTCTTCATTGCCCTGCGCCGCGCTCGGCCCGCCTGGCGCGCTGCCACCAGCGCTGCCGGTGCCCGCATTGTTTGACGCCCCAACCACCTGCAACCGCAGCGGCTCGGTGCGCTCGTTGCCGACGCGTATCGCCGGCACAATCAGCTCACCGCTCCTGCGCGGCGTCAACACCACGCCGAACAACGCACGCACCGTGACCGATCCATTGGTCACCTGCATCTGCTGGTTGGCGCTCTTGGCACCCAGCGCGAAATCGTTGCGCAACGGCGTGTAATCCGGATCGACACCGCGTTGATCGGTTTCGATATTCAACATCACCACGTCGCCGGCATTGGCGCTGTCGCGGTCCAGCCAGGCGCGCGTCACCGCACCGACGGGTGCGGAAGCGAGCATCACCATGCTGGCCAGCATCGCGATCGCCGCGCGGCGTAAGTGGTGTGTGCCGATCATCGTCCGTCCCGTTGCCTGCGTTCGTGTTCCAGCCTGAATTTGGTGCGCAGCAAGCTGCCCGGATCGTCAGGAACGCGCCGCAACCAGGCATCCACCGCCTGCCGTTGCTCGCGCTGTTCCGGCGTCTCGCTGACGGCTGCGGCTTCCTGCTTGCCGTTTGCATCGGCGCTCTTATCGCCGGCCTGCGCCATCGCCTGCTGCATCTTTTGTCGCTGCGCGGCATCGGCCTGCTGCTGCGCCTGCGCATCGGCCGACTGCGGCGGCGCGTCCTGTTTGCTCTGCTCGCCTTGACCATTCTTGGATTGCTGGTCTTGCGGCTTTCCATCCTGCGGCATCTGCGCCGAAGACGGCTGGTCCTTGCTGTCCTGTTTGCCTTGGGCGTCCTGCTTGCCCTGCCCATCCTGGCCAGCGTTTTGGTTGTCTTGTTTGTTTTGCCCGGACTGATTTTGGCCGAGCTTGTTCTGACCGGATTGCTTCTGGTCTTTGGACTGGCCCTTGCCGTCCTGACTTTTGCCGTCCTTGTTGTTCTGCTGTTGACGCTTGCGCGCCGCATCCACCGCCGCACGATTGGCGATGGCGTCCTGCTGGTCGGGGTGTTGCTTCAGCGCACGGTCGTACGCCGCAATCGCTTCGTCGTACTGCCCCTGCCGGGCCAGCGCGTTGCCAAGGTTGTACAGGCCCTCATCGGTGGGCACACCTTCAAACGCTTTCTGTGCCGCGGCGAAATCGCCTTTGCGATACGCCTGCACGCCTGCATCCAGACGTTGTTGTTGCACCTGATCGGCGCGTTGCCACAACGTACTCTCTGCAGCGTGCGCGGGCTGGGCCAACGGCAACACACACACCAATGCGAGTACCGCCACAACCGCACTACGTCGGAACGCCAGCAGCGCCAACAGCATCACCGGCAGCAGCAGCCAGTAGCCCTCGTCCAGCCAGGTCTTGCCGCCATTGGACTCGGCCGCTTCATCGGCCAAGGGCTGCTGCGTAGGATCGAGCACCCCCAGCGCACGCAAATCCGAATCATCCGCTGCAATGCGCGCATAACGCCCGCCGCCCTGCCCGGCCAGATCGCGCAGGCTGGCTTCGTCCAGTTTCGCCTGTGCGATTTCGCCGGTACTTGTGCGATAGGCAGCGCCGCGCTCGCTACCCACACCCAGCGCAGACACGCTGAATCCACGCGAATGCGCCAGCCGTGCAGAACTGCCGGCCCCACGATCCGCACTATCGCTGACCAACAGAATGTCGCCTTGCTTGAAGCCCGCCCGCACCAGCAACTGCGTGGCCGCATCGATCGCCGCATCGGCGCGCTTGCCATCCACCGGCATCACCGATGGCGACAACGCGTCCAGAAACAACGCCACATTGGCCGTGTCTTCAGTGAGCGGTGCAACGGTGAAGGTTTCGCCCGCATAGACCAGCAGCGCGACTTCGCCACCGGCGCGCTTGCGCAACAGCGTGGCCAGTTTCGCGCGCGCCTGCAGCAAGCGCGATGGCGGCAAATCGTTGGCATTGATGCTGGACGACAGATCCAGCGCCACCACCAGCGGCATGCTGGAGTGATACACCGGCCGCTCGACCTGCCGCCAACTCGGCCCGGTCATTGCCGCCACTGCAAGCGCATACGTCAACGCAGCCAGCACGAAGCCGAGCCATCCGCGCTGACCACCGGATACCAGTAACTTGGGCAACAGATGCGCATCCACACTGTGCCGCCATACCTCCGCATCGCGTCGGCGCAGGTGCCAGAGCAGCGCTGCCGGCACGATGGCCAGCAGCGCCCATAGCAAGGTCGGGCGCAGCAGATGCAACGACTGCAATGCCGCTGTCAGCTCGGTCAGCGCGTTCATCGCCATCTCCGCGGCAGCACGTAGGCAAGCAGCGCAATCACGATGGCAGCACCCAACGGCCAGTAATAGCGCTCCACGCGCGGTTGCACCGATGGCCCCATTGCCTTCACCGGTTCCAGCCGATCCAGTTCGGCATAGATGCCGGCCAGTTCCTCGGTGTCGCGTGCTCGGAAGAAGCGCCCGCCGGTCTGTTCGGCGATCTTGCGCAACCCGGCTTCATCGATATCGTCATTGCCACCGGCCGGAATCGGCACGCCGAACAACGAGTAACCACCGCTGCCACCGAAGGCGATGGTGTGCACGCGCACGCCTTCGGCCTTGGCAAGTTCGGCGGCTTTCAGCGGATTGAGCACGCCAGCGGTGTTGACGCCATCGGTGAGCAGCACCACCACGCGCTGCCCCTGTTTCTGCTCGCGCAGCCGCTTGACCGACAACGCAATCGCATCGCCAATCGCGGTTTCGCGCCCGGCCAGGCCCACCACACTGTCGGCTAGCTGGTCGCGCACGGAGGTCAGATCCGCGGTCAACGGCGTCAGCGCATAGGCGCGTTGGCCGAACACCAACAAGCCGACACGATCGCCTTCGCGGCGATCCAGAAAGTCCGACAACACCGCCTTGGCCGCCGTCAGGCGATCGACGACGCTGCCGCCGAGCACCATATCCGGCTCGCTCATGCTGCCGGACAGATCCACCGCCAGCATCATCTGTCGCGCCTCGCGCGGCGGCTGGATCACCTCGCCTAGTTGTTGCGGACGCGCAAGCGCCGCACACAACAAGAACCAGCCCAACCATGCCAACCAGCGCGGCATCCGCAATGCCGGCACACGTTGCGCCTGTGCAACTGCGTGCAATTGGTCGGCGTACGGCACGCGCAGCGCAGCCGCGTCGGCACGCCGCTGCGGCCAGAACCACATCAGTAACGGCAGCGGCATCAACCACCATGCCCACGGCCACGCGCAGTGCGCGAGCGCGTCCTGCCATTGCGACCACTGCAGCCAGTTCATCGCTGGCCCCGCATCAGACTCAGAAAACGCTGTCGCGCCAGTGCCTGCACCGCATCCAGATCTGCAACCGCCGGCGCGCGTTGAAATCCGCCATCCAGCACGGCGCGGCCCGGCCCTTGCGAAAACGCATGGGTCTTGCTTTTGCGGCCATCCAGAAACTGCAACCACGCCTCGCCCTGCAACCGATCGGCCTGCGCATCGACGCTGCGCGCCGCACGCCGCAACAACACCGACAGCGTCGCCAAGCGCTGCGCGGGAGTTGTCGTGTTCTGCAGTTCGGCATCGAATGCCGCCAACCATCGGCGCTGCTGCCGACGACGACGCCACCACCAGAACCATGCGACACCGAACACCAGCACCACTGCAGCGAGTACCAACCACCACCCCATCGCCAACGGCCACCACGACGGCGACGGCGGCAGATGGACATCGCGCAACGGGAGCGATTGCGGCGCCATTGTCATCGACCCCGCACGGCGTTACTGCCGCCCAACCAGGCATCGCTGGCATCGTCGGTAGACAGGCGGTGCAAACGCACACCGCGTGCCTGCAATACAGACGTCAGTTGCTCCAGCGGCGCGACGAATTCGGCCTGCCAGCGCGCGCATCCGGCCTGCGTGGAGAGATCGATCGCAATGCGCTCGCCACGCACATCGAAGGTGAGTGCACGTGCAGGTGGTGCCAATTCCAACGGGTCGACCAGCACGATCACCACGACTTCGTGATGCAATGCCAAGCCCGACCAGCGCGCCTCCGAGATCTTGCTGGCGCTACGTGCATCGGCCAACACGGTCAGCCGCGCACCGGGGCGCAGCAAGCGTGCAGCATGATCCAAGGCGACATCCAGCCCGGCATCGCCCGACGGCGGCTGCGCATACCAGCGCGCCAATGCGTCCAGTACCGGCAGCACGCCGCGCTGGCCCGAACGCGGCGCGATCGGTGCTTCACTGGCAGTGCCACGCAGTGCGGCAATGCGGTCGCCCTGCCGCTGCGCCAACCACGCCGCAACGGCCCCCGCACGCGCCGCCTGCACCGATTTGTAGCGCACTCGTGTGCCGAAGAAGAGCGATGGCGCGGTGTCGGCCACGATCAGGCTCAAGCGTTCGCGCTCGGCCTGGAAGAGCTTGGTATGCGCTCGCCCGGTGCGCGCGGTGACGCGCCAGTCGATATGCCGCGCATCGTCGCCGGCCACGTACTCGCGCGATTCGGCGTATTCCATCCCGCGCCCGCGCGTTGCCGCCGGCACCGGCCCCACCAAGCCATGCCGGCCGCGGCCTGGCTGACCGCGATGGGTCACGGTGCCGCGCAGCGCGATCAACTCCGCAAGCGTCGGGCGCAGACCATCGCCGGCGACGGACGACGGAACAATTGCAGAGGGTGGAGACGGCATCGAAGACATCGGATTCTGGCGAGAGGGCGGCATACCTCAGCGACACGCTACCCGATCAGGGCAGCGGAATCTTTTCCAGCAGGGCGGCGACCAGGCGTTCGCCATCCCAGCCTTCGGCGGTGGCTTCGTAGCTGGGCAGCACGCGGTGGCGCAGCACGTCGGGCGCAATCGCGCGGATATCGTCCGGCGTCACGTAGTCGCGCCCCGCCAGCCACGCACGCGCACGTGCGCAGCGCTCCAGCGCGATCGAACCACGTGGGCTTGCGCCCCAGGCAATCCGCCGCGCCAATGCCGGGTCGTAGCGCTGCGCATCGCGCGAAGCCAGCACGATCTCGATCAGATAGCGCTCAAGCTGCGGCGCCAGATGCACATCCAGCACCACACGTCGCGCAGCGAAGACGTCTTCCAGCGGAATCTTGTCGGGCACCGTCTCATGCTTTTCCAGCGTATCGCGTGCGGCTTCGCGCGCCAGGCGCAGAATCTCCGCCTCGGCATCCGCCTGCGGGTAGCCGATACGCACATGCATCAGAAAGCGATCGAGCTGCGCCTCGGGCAACGGGAACGTGCCCTCCTGCTCGATCGGGTTCTGCGTTGCCATCACCAGGAACAGCTGCGGCAACGCATAGGTATGCCGGCCCACAGTGACCTGGCGCTCGCCCATCGCCTCCAGCAGCGCCGACTGCACCTTGGCCGGCGCGCGGTTGATCTCGTCGGCCAGCAGAATCGGATGGAAGATCGGCCCAGGCATGAACTCGAAACGGCTGTCCTGCGGCCGCCAGATTTCGGTACCGGTCAGATCGGAAGGCAGCAGATCCGGGGTGAACTGCACCCGCGCGAAATCCGCTTCCAGCCGCGAGGCCAGCGCCCGGATCGCGGTGGTCTTGGCCAACCCGGGCGCGCCTTCGACCAGCAAATGACCATCGGCCAGCAAGGCGATCAGCAGCCGTTCGACCAGCGCAGACTGGCCCACGATGCGCTGCGTCAGCGACTCGCGCAGCAAGGTGAATTGACGATGCAGCCGGTCCTCGGTGGGCGCGGCGGCGGCTTCTGGGGGTAGCAGCGGCGGTGCGTTCATAGACTCAGTGTGACCGATTCGAGCGCGATTGGTTCACTGAAGAACAGGAAGATGTTCAGTGAGTGACCGAGTTCATACCAGTCTGCACAGGGAGGCAAAGAAAAAGCCAGGCACATGACATGCCTGGCTTTTTGTGTGCGTGGCATTGTCAACGCGCTGTATCAGCGCACCGCTGACGCCACACGTAACACCTTCGGTGTAATGAAAATCAACAGTTCTGCCTTGCTCTTGTTACGGCCCCGACTCTTGAAGAGGTTGCCAAGAAACGGTACGTCCCCCAGGAACGGAACCTTGTTGACGCTGGAACGGTCGGTGAACTCGTAGACGCCACCGATAACAACAGTTTGACCATCATCCACCAGTACGGCGGTGTTGATTTCGCGACGATTGATCGACGGAACCGTACCGTAATTTGGAAGTTCAATTAACTGGTCAACCTCGTCCTTCTTGACATTCATGTTAAGAAAAACACGATTGTCGTTGGTGATTGTAGGCGTTACCTTCAGTTCCAGGAGCACTTCCTTAAACTGGACGTTAGGCGTTGCTGCCTGCCCTGCAGTGCCACCGGTAATTGTGACATAGCCAATTTCGCGTCCCTGCTTGATGACACCTTCGCGCTGGTTGGAAGTAACGATTCGGGGATTGGAAATTACTTCGCCGCGTCCTTCCTGCTGCAGAGCAGACAATTCAAGATCCAGGTTGAAGTTCGAACCCAGAAGCGTGTAGGCAAGACTCGGGGCGGTTGCTCCACTTGTGAAAGCACCAGTTGGCAGGTTCACGTTGAGCCCTCTTCCAGCAGCAACACCACCACCTGTTGCGCCACTACCGATTGTCGCAACGTTGTCACCGTAGGTATGAGTGCCACCCAGCCCGAACTTGGCACCCAGGTCCCGCGCAAACGAGTCTGTTGCGATGACAATACGGCCCTCGATCAGCACCTGATCCACCGGGCGATCAATGTGCGAAATCAGCTCGCGCATCTGCGCGACCTTCTTTGGTACATCGCTGATCATCAAGGTGTTGGTACGTTCGTCGGCAACCAGACGGCCGCGCGGCGACAGGAAGCCGTTGTCCTGCTGGCCTTGTCCACCACCACCCTGCCCACCACTACCGCCACCAATCCCCTTGGCCTCCGTCAGCGCCTTAAAGATCAACGACGCATTGTGGTAATTGATCTGTACATAATCGGTGATTAGTTCTTCGCGATTCTCGATCGCAATGCGGGCGTCTTCTTTATCCTGCTCGAACTTGGCCAGCTCCGGCTGCGGTGCGACCCAGACCACACCACCGTCGCGGCGCTTGTCCAGGCCCTTGGCGCGCAGCACGATGTCCAGCGCCTGGTCCCACGGCACGTTCATCAGGCGCAGCGTGACATTGCCCTGTACGGTGTCGGAGGCGACGATGTTGAGGTTGGACTCCTCGGCGATCAGCTGCAGCACGGTGCGCACCGGCACGTCCTGAAAGTTGAACGTCACCGGGCGGCCGCTGTAGCCGCGCGCAGCGATCTGCGCTGCTGCCTGTGTGACCGCTGCGGGGCTCACGCCACCAACCGCCGGCTGGCCTTTGCGCGGGGTGATCTCGACCACGTATTCGTTGCCGGTCTGATAGGCCAGCGAATCGAACGCACCCTTGGTGGTCAGCACCAGCTGCGAACCGGAACCGGACGGCTTCACTTCCACGCGCTGCACCGGCGTTGCGAAGTCGGTGACGTTGAGCGGGCGCTGCAGTTCGGCAGGCAACCGGGCGTTGCTGATGTCGACCAGCACGCTGTCGCCCTGCGTGCGCAGATCCGGGCTGGCGCCCTGGCCGTCGAACTGCAGGATCAGGCGGCCAGAACCATCCTCGCCACGTTTGAAATCGATCTTGGACACCGCCAGACTCGCCGGAGCGACCTTGGCCGGATCCTGCGCAGGCTGCTTCAGCGCCGCCGCTGCGAACGCGCTGCCGCTCGCCACTGCCAGCGCGAACCCCAACGCACAGGCCTGGAACATCGCGTGGCGTCGAACCGGACGCAGCCGCCGGGCATTGGAAAACGTCATCGTGCTATCCCCTATCACTTTATTGATCATCCAATGCGAGTGCGGCCGGCCGTTCAAGCCATCCACCCGCACCGTCCGGCACAAGTTCAATCAGCTCGATGCGATCTTCGTAGACCCCGGTGACCCGGCCATCGCTCTGTCCCAGATACACACCCGGCCGCACCCGGTAAGTCACCTTGTCAGGCGCCATCACCAGCGCAATCAGGCCCGACCCACCGCCAATGGTCCCCACCATGTCGAGGGCGTCGAGCGGATAGGCTTCCAACGGTTCCTTGCGCCGGTTCGGATCCGGACGCGTACCGTTGCTGCCTTCCGCAGTGACCCAGGCATCGCTGAACGGGTCGCGCATCACCTGCGCAGCGTACTCGAATGTCTCGAACTGCTGCATCACCGGCAATGGCTCCAACGGCGGCGCCGGACGTGCGCGCACCTCGGCGACCCAGGCTTCCAGATTCGGCGCATCGCCCGGTGTGCTGGTCACACCGCGCGTGCACGCCGGCAATACAGCAATTAACGCCACGCAGGACAGGATCTTGAGCAGTTTCATGGTCATTGGCCGCCCTTCTTCGCAGCGTCGGCCGCAGCCTTCTCCTGCTCGGCCATTTCCTCATCGTCCAGATAACGATAGGTCTTGACCGTGCCGGAAAGTTCCAGCGCCCCGCGCGGGGTGATACCGGCCTTGGGGTCCTTCGGCTTGAGGTTGATGTCGTGCATGGTCAGGATCACCACGCGCGGCAGCGAGGCGACACCGCTGACGAAGGCACCGAACTGGTGGTAACTGCCCACCATGCGCAGCGCGATCGGCTTTTCGGCGTAGAACTCCTTCGGCGATTCCGGACCCGGCTGGAACAGCTCGTTGGACAGGCCGCTGGACAACGCGGTCTGCGAGATGTCGATGATCAGGTCCGGCATCTCGGTCTTGCTGGGCAGCTGACGCAGCATCTGCTGCAGCACCTGTTCCATCTGCGCGAGCTGCTGCTTGAGCGGCTCCAGATTCACCGCGCGCCCCTGCTGGGTCTCAAACTCGGTGCGCAGCTGCGTCTCGGTGCCTTCCAGGCCTTCGAGTTCATCGCGCTTGCCGCTGATCAACAGGAACCAGGCCAGCACTAGGATGAACAGACCGACCATCACGCAGAACACGATGCGTGCCTGCTGCGGCCAACCGCCGATGTTGTTGAAGTCCAGATCGCTGAGCTTGAAGGATTTCTTGCTCATGACGCTGCCCCCTGCTGCGGCCGATTGGCGGGCGCCGGCGCTGGCTGCGGTGCTGCCGCAGGTGCACTCGGCGGCGTTGCAGGCGCAGGCGCCGCTGCAGGAGCAGCAGGCGTCGTACCAGTAGGCGTTGCACCCGGCGCAGCCGGATCCACCACCGCGGGCGCGGTGCCGTTCTTGTCGGCCTCGTTCGGATTGGCCAACTTGACCTTGAGCGTGAACACGTACGGCAGCGCCTTGGTTTCCATCGACGATCCCGCAGGTTGACCGGCCTTGTCCTGGCTCTTGGCCTCGATGATCGACAGATCAGGATTGGTCATCCAGCCCGAGCCTTCCAGGTTGCGCATGTAGGCACTGACGCGCGCATTGGATTGCGAGCGGCCTTCCAGGGTCAGGATGTCGCCGTCCTGCTTGATGTTGGTCAGCGCCACGCCATCGGGAATGGTGCGCACCAGCGAATCGAACAGATGCACCATCTGTGAGCGATTGGCCTGCAGCTCCTCGATGACCTTCTTGCGCGCAAGCAGGCGGTCCTTCTTCTTGTCGAGTTCCTTGATCTCTTCGTTCTGCGCCTTGACCTTGTCGATCTCGGTGGTCAGGAACGCATTGCGTTCGGCCTGGCCACTGATCTGCGCGTCGTAGTAGAACCAGATCAGTCCGGACAGCAGCACGCCAGCAAGCGCTGCGAAGCCGAGCATCGAATAGAACTCACGCTCACGCGCCTTCCGGCGCTCGGCGCGCCAGGGCAATAGATTGATTCTTGCCATCAGTCAAAGCTCCTCAGGGCCAGGCCGGTGGCAATCATCAATGCAGGCGCATCCAGCGCCAGCGCATGGGCCTGAACCTTCGGGCCAAGCGTCATCTGTGCAAGCGGGTTGGCGACCACGGTGGTCACGCCGAGCTGTTCTTCCACCATCTCCGGCAGGCGCGACAGCGCGGCGCAACCGCCGGCCAGCACGATGCAGTCGACACGATTGAATTCGCTGCCCGCGTAGAAGAACTGCAACAGGCGGCTGATCTGCTGCACCGTCGCCTCTTTGAACGGCTCCAGCACTTCGACCTCGTAGCTCTCCGGCAAACCGCCCTGACGCTTGGCCAGGCCGGCTTCTTCATAGGTCAGGCCGTAACGGCGCATCACTTCATCGGTGAGCTGCTTGCCGCCGAACACCTGCTCGCGGCTATACAGACTGCGACCGGAACGCAGCACGCTCAGCGTGGTCATGGTCGCGCCGATGTCCACCAGCGCAACCACTGCATCGGCAGCCACCGGCAGCTCGCTGGCGACCAGGGCAAATGCGTTTTCGACCGCAAAGGCCTCCACGTCCATCACCTTGGCAACCAGGCCACCGAGTTCCAGCGCGGACTGGCGCAGTTCCACATTCTCCGAACGCGAGGCAGCCAGCAGCACCTGGACCATGTCCGGGCTGTTGGGCATCGGGCCAAGCACTTCGAAATCGAGATTCACTTCCTCGATCGGGTACGGAATGTAATTGGTGGCCTCGAGTTCGACCTGGGCTTCCATATCGCTGTCGTCCAGATCGGCCGGCATCGGGATCAGCTTGGTGATCACCGCCGACCCGGCCACGGCCGCAGCCGCGTTCCTGGCCTTGCTGCCGGAACGATTGATGGCGCGGCGAATGGCTTCGCCCACCGCCTCCACTTCGACGATGTTCTTTTCCACAACCGCGTTCGGCGGCAACGGTTCCACCGCGTAATGATCCACGCGAAAACGATTCCCGCTACGCGACAGCTGCAAGAGCTTGACCGCAGTGGAACTGATATCGACACCAATCAGTGGCGATTGACTCTTGGGTAGAAGCCCCACGGAAACTCCCCTGCCGACGGGCACTTGGACGCATGTCTGCGCCCGCGTATTAATAATCAAATTTTAACAGTTGACAAGCCCTTCACGCGCAAAGCAATGGCCCCGCGACGTGATCCCCAGCGCTATCTTCTGCGATCCCCAGAGTTCGGCCCCAGCCAAACCCGGCGTCATCTATACTCTGTGACCAAGAAATCTGCAATCGGAATCTCTCTTACATGCCCCGTATTCGCCGTTGGTTGGGCTGGATCCTGGCCACGCTCGTCGTGCTCGCACTGCTTGGCGCTATTGCTGCCGGCGGCCTGTATTACGCCATTTCCTCGAAGTTGCCGGACGTGCAGTCGCTCAAGCAGGTCGAGCTGCAGGAGCCGATGTACGTCTATGCCAGCGACGGCCGCCTGATGGCCGTGTATGGCGAGACCCGGCGCTACCCGATCCAGATGAAGGACGTGCCGCTGCGCCTCAAGCAGGCCTTTTTGGCGACCGAGGATGCGCGCTTCTACCAGCACGGAGGTGTGGACTACAAAGGCATCGGCCGTGCGGTCTGGCTGCTGGCCACCACCGACGCCAAGCGCGTGCCGGGTGGGTCGACGATCACCCAGCAGGTGGCGCGCCAGTTCTTCCTCAGTTCCGAGTACAGCTACACCCGCAAGCTCGCCGAGATCCTGCTGGCGCGCAAAATCGAGAGTGAACTGAGCAAGGACGAAATCTTCGAGCTGTATCTCAACAAGAGCTTCTTCGGCAACCGCGCCTACGGCGTGGGTGCCGCGGCCGAGTACTACTACGGCAAGAAGATGAGCGAGTTGAGCCTGGATGAGATGGCTTCGCTGGCCGGTATCCCCAAGTTCCCGTCCAGCGGCAACCCGATCAGCAACCCGGAGCGTGCGCAGGAACGGCGCGATTACTATGTGTTGCAACGCATGGCCGAGCTGGGCTTTGTCACTCAGGCCGAAGCCGACGCCGCCAAGGCGGTACCGATGCACGCCAAGCCGCACGAGCCGCCGGTCGAGGTCTATGCGCCTTATGTGGCCGAGCTGGTGCGCCAGGAAATGATCGCCAAGTACGGCGGCGACGTGCTCAACAAGGGCTACCACGTTACCACCACCATCGACGCGACGCTGCAGACCGGCGCCGATGCGGCGATCGCGGAAGGCCTGCGCCTGTACGACCACCGGCATGGCTGGCACGGCGTGGAGCAGCATTTCGACGTGGCCGCCGATGCCGATGCGCCGGCCCTGGCCAAGCATCTGTCGGGCGTGTTCACCCAGGGCGGCCTGCGCGCGGTGATCGTGGCGCGCACCAACGCCGACGGCGGCGTGACCGTGGTACAGAGCGACAAGACCGAGTTGACCCTACCGGCCAGCGCCAGCCGCTGGACCAACAAGACGCCGGCCAAGCTGCTGACGCGCGGCGACCTGACCCGCATCCGCGCCGGCGAAAAAGAAGGCGAGTGGATCATCGACCAGTTGCCGCGCGGCCAGGCGGCGCTGGTGTCGCTGGACGCCAACAGCGGCGCCCTGCGTGCACTGGTCGGCGGCTTCAGCTTTGCCGGCAACAAGTTCAATCGCGCCACCCAGGCGCGTCGCCAGCCGGGCTCGAGCTTCAAGCCGTTCGTGTATGCGGCCGCGTTCGAGAAGGGCTTCAATCCGGCCTCGATCGTGCTCGATGCGCCGGTGGTGTTCCGCGACCGCCGCGGCAAGACCTGGTCGCCGCAGAACGACGGCGGCGGTTTCCGCGGCCCGATGCGCCTGCGCGAGGCATTGGTGCAATCGCGCAATCTGGTCTCGGTGCGGCTGTTGGACGCAATCAGCGTCGATTTCGCACGCAAGTACATCAGCCAGTTCGGCTTCCAGGAAGCGGAGCTGCCGCCCAACCTGTCGATGTCGCTGGGCACCGCGTCGCTGACTCCGCTGTCGGTCGCGCGTGGCTATGCGGTGTTCGCCAATGGCGGCTCACGGGTGGAGACCTGGATCGTGGACGAGGTCAAGGACCGCGATGGCAACGTCATCTTCAAGGAAGTGCCGGCCGTGGCCTGCCGCACCTGCGCGACGCAGGGCGGCACCGCCGCACCGGTCAGCCAGGTGGTGGACGGCTTCAACTTCGGCGCGCCTGCGTTGCCCAAGTCGATCGAACCGGCTACCGCAGCGCCGGCCACACCAGCGGAGACCACCCCGGCAGCCGTTGCCGAAACCAAGATCGCGCCGCGCGCCATCGACGAGCGCACTGCGTATCAGTTGGTCTCGATGATGCGCGACGTGGTCCAGCGCGGCACCGGCACCGCGGCCAAGGTGCTGGGGCGCGAGGACGTGGGCGGCAAGACCGGCTCGACCAACGATCACCGCGACGCCTGGTTCTCCGGTTTCGGCGGCCCCTACGCCACTACGGTATGGGTGGGTCGCGACGATTTCCGCTCGCTCGGCTATCGCGAGTATGGCGGCAAGGCCGCACTGCCGATCTGGATCGATTACATGCGCGTGGCATTGAAGGACAAGCCGATCGCCGCCAATGACCCGCCCGACGGCATGACCCAGGCCACCATCAATGGCGCGGTGGAGTGGGTGAAGAACGAAGATCTGGACCGTCTGCAGGATTACGACTACGGCCTGCAGGAACAGCAGGACGAGAAGGCATTCGATATTTTTTGAGAGCCGGGATTGGGGATTCGGGATTTGGGAATCGCGGCGGCATCGCCCGCCCGGTTCCCCGAACGGTTTGGCGACATCGACTGTCCCCGGCCGCAGAGAGCACACTGGGCAATCATCGTTACGTGTGATTGCCCTTTCAGTGAAGACATGACGCATTCGCCACGCCGTCATGCGGCTGTTGTAGAGTCGAACCAGGTTCATTAGGGGAGCCCGGTCATGCACCACGCGCGCGAGCACGCCGATACGCGAACCCGAGAGCGTCGCCATCGATTGGCGCACGAAGCCGCCCGGCTGATGGCCGAAGGCGGCATCCGCGATTTTCATCAAGCCAAGCTCAAGGCGGCCAGCCGATTGGGCATCCATGACGATGCATCGCTGCCACGCAACCGCGAGATCGAAGACGCATTGCGCGAATATCAACGTCTGTTTGCCGGCCCCGCGCATGGCGTGCGACTACGCCAGCGACGCGAGGCCGCATTGCGTGCACTGGAGTTTCTCGGCCCGTTCCAACCGCGACTGACCGGCCCGGTGCTCGATGGCACCGCCGACGCCAATGCGCCTGTGCAATTACAGCTGCACAGCGACGATGCCGACGCAGTGCAGCGGTTTCTCGAAGAACACCGCATTCCGGCCGAATTACGCACGCGCCGGCTGCGCCTGGATCGCGAACGCAATGGCGAGTTCCCGGTGTGGCTGTTTAGTGCAGAGGATCTGACCTTCGACCTGACCGTGCTGCCCTACGACGCGCTGCGCCAGGCACCGCTATCGCAGCTGGACGAAAAACCGATGCCGCGCGCATCGGCCGCGCAAGTACGTCAGCTGCTGGCCGACGAGGACGGTCGCGACTCTTTGCAACAGCTGCGCTGACCGCAGCGCCGTAACGATCGGCGACCGACCGCAACGCCCCACCCATCAAAGCAAACGCCCCGCAATGCGGGGCGCTGGTTCAAGCAGACAACCGCAAGCGCTTAGCGCTGGCCGGCGTCCTTATACTCGCGCTTGTCGTAGCCGGTGTAGATCTGGCGCGGACGGCCGATCTTCATTTCCGGATCGACCTGCTGCTCCAGCCAATGCGACACCCAGCCGGCGGTGCGTGCGATGGCGAACATCACGGTGAACATTTCCACCGGGATATTCAGCGCCTTGTAGATCAGGCCCGAGTAGAAGTCGACGTTCGGGTACAGCTTGCGCTGCACGAAGTAGTCGTCCTTCAGCGCGGCTTCTTCCAGCTTCAGCGCCACTTCCAGCAGCGGGTCGTTGACGCCCAGCTCGCCCAGCACCTTGTGGGTCATCTCGCGGATGATCTTGGCGCGCGGGTCGAAGTTCTTGTAGACGCGGTGACCGAAGCCCATCAGACGGAACGAGGAGTTCTTGTCCTTGGCCTTGGCCACGGCGGACTCGACGTTGTCGGCGGTGCCGATCTCTTCCAGCATCTTCAGCACGGCTTCGTTCGCGCCACCGTGTGCCGGGCCCCACAGCGCGGTGATACCCGCGGCGACCGAGGCGTACGGATTGGCACCGGTCGAACCGACCAGACGCACGGTCGAAGTCGAGGCATTCTGCTCGTGATCGGCATGCAGGATGAACAGCAGATCCAGCGCCTTGGCGACCACCGGATTGATCTCCAGCGGCTCGCTCGGCACTTCGAACATCATGTGCAGGAAGCGGTCGACGTAGTTGAGGTTGTTGCGCGGGTAGCGGATCGGCCAGCCGATCGAATAGCGATACGCAGCAGCAGCCAACGTCGGCACCTTGGCGATCAGACGGATGGCAGCCTGACGGCGCTGCTCCGGATCGTTGAGGTCCAGGGTGTCGTGATAGAACGCCGACAGCGAGGCGACCGAACCGGCCAGCATGGCCATCGGGTGCGCGTCGTGGCGGAAGCCACCGAGGAAGTTCTTCAGCGACTCGTGCATCATCGTGTGATGCGTGACTTCGTGGTCGAACTTCTGGAACTCATCCGCCGTCGGCAGTTCGCCGTTCATCAGCAGATACGAGACTTCCAGGAAGCTGGACTTCTCGGCCAACTGTTCGATCGGGTAGCCGCGATACAACAACACGCCGTTGTCGCCATCGATGTAGGTGATGGCCGACTTGCAGCTGGCGGTGGCGGTGAAGCCCGAGTCGTAAGTGAACAGACCGGTTTCTTTGGTCAGCTTTGAAATATCGACGCAATCATTGCCAAGCGTGGGCTTGAGTACCGGCAGAACAACCGACTTGTCGCCGGCGTTGAGCGTGACCTGATCAAGATCGGACACTGTGTACGCTCCTTCAGTGGAAGGCGCCTGTCACCAAATGGGCAGGCACGTGATGGAAGTCCAGGGCATCGCCCCGGATCACGTCATTATCGCACAGCAACATTTTGGCCGTCGCTTGGACAGAAGTCGTAGACGCACCCGTCCGGGGCGTAAAAACGAAGTTGTCACCGCGCAAAAAACAACGGCCGCGCAATGCGCGGCCGTTGCCGGTACAGCCCGTCCTGCAAGTTCAGCGCGCGTAGCGCTTCTGGAACTTGTCGATACGGCCGCCGGTGTCGATCACCTTGTGCTTGCCGGTATAGAACGGGTGCGATGCCGAGGAGATATCCACCTTGATCAGCGGATAGTCCTGGCCGTCTTCCCACTTCACGGTCTCTTTCGAGCTCATGGTGGAACGGGTCAGAATCTTGAAATCGGACGTCACGTCGTGGAAGACGACGTCGTTGTAGCTGGGATGAACGTTATCTTTCATGGACTTGGCGCCGGGCTGCCTGGATAAGCCGGTCATTATAGCGGCCTACCTTTGCCCGGCGCAAGCTGCGTCCTAACCCGCTGCCAACGCCGCCTCGACCAGGCCATGGAACCGCTGGCGGTCGTAGTCCAGCAGCAGGTTTGCGTTGTCGGGCGCGCCATCTCGGCGATTCCAGTCCACCACGGTCATGCCGCGGGTATGGGTGCCGGTCAGCTCGATGTGGACCGGCCGCCGCTCCAGCCGCTGCGCGCCCTCCGGATGCAGCGCGAAGGCCATCGCCAGCGCATCGGCGGCGTACCAGTGCTCGCCACGGCTGTCTTCTGACCACAGCCGGGTCTTGCGCGAGATTTCCTCGTAGAACGTCGCGCGTGCAGAGTCCGTCGCCAGCCATTGCTCGACATCGCGATGCAGCAGGCCGTGCGCGATGGTGGCCTCCCAGTCGGCGACGTCGAACTGCGGAAAACCGCGGAACACGATATGCGCCGCTTCCGGGTCGAAGCCGATATTGAATTCGGCCGCCACGGTGATATTGCCGTGCCCGGTCAGCGCCCCGCCCATTACCACCAGCCGCGCCACGCGCTGCGGCAGGGTCGGATCCAGGGTGAGTGCCAGGGCAAGATTGGTCAACGGGCCGAGCGCGACCAGCAACAGCTTGCCCGCGTGCTCATGCGACAGGCGCAGGATGGCCAGC
>NZ_JBWWVR010000028.1:0-27475 GCF_056675575.1 Xanthomonas sp. NCPPB 3959 | reverse complement strand
CCGACCGCCACCTTCAAGAGCACCAAGGTCGAAGCGGCCGGCCCCAACAAGCTGACCGTCACCGGCGATCTGACCATCAAGGATCAGACCAAGCCGGTCGTGCTGGACGTCACCCTCAACGGTGCCGGCGAGCACCCGATGAAGAAGGTGCCGGCCGCTGGCTTCGACGCCACCACCACCATCAAGCGCACCGACTTCGGCGTGGGCCAGTACGCCCCGAACGTCAGCGACGAAGTGAAGATCCGCATCACCACCGAAGCGCTGCAGGCCAAGGCCGGTGACGCTGCTGCCGCGAAGTAATTCGCTGCAAAGGTGATGCATCGGTGCGAGCGATCGCACCGATGTGTGGAACGCAGGAGCCGTTCGATTGGCGTAATGCTGTTCACTGAAGAAAAAACGGCGCTTCCCCATTTCGGTGGGAAGCGCCTTTTTTTTTGGGCGTTGCGGTCGAGGGTGCGGTGTCCTCGCCGCTCGCGGGACACGCCGCAAGTACGTCCATGTAGGCTCGGTGGCGGCATCCATGCCGCCACACGGTCCCGCAAGCGGCAAGGACACCGCACCAGAGAGTTGATCGGGCGTTTGATGAAAGCCTACCTGTTGATCGCGTTGCGTTTTGCGTTGCGAAGCTGATCGGCCGCAGCGTTGTCCAAATAACACACCATGCCTTGCTTGCAACCATGCGCACCGACCATCTCGACTGGTCCTTGCCTGCCTACCGTCGCGGGACCTTACGCGGCATGGATGCCGCGTAAGAGCCTACACGGACGTACTTGCGGCGTGTCCCGCGATGGTAGGCAGGCAAGGGCCCTGCGGAAAATCCACAGATCAACAGCCGTCTGCAGGGGAAACTCAGCACCCAGAGGCCGCCATGCTGTCCGTTAGTGCGGAGCTGATTCAGCCTTCCAATAACCCTTCGCGCGCACCGACTCCTTGTCCACGCCATGGTGTTCTTCAAGAAACTTGCGCATCGCACGTGCACGCATGGATTCGGCGCCGATCCAGTAGAAGGTATCGCCATCGTGCGGCTCGTAATCGCGCAGGCTGTCTTCCAACAAGGTGCTGCTGGCCGCATCGAAACCGTTGCGTTCCAGCCAGTACACGTCCACGTCGGCGGCGCTGAGCAACTCCTGGCGTTCTGCGGCATCGGCAATTTCGATAAAGACCTCTGCATGCATGTCGGCAGGCATCGCCTCCAGCCAGCGGCCGATCGCCGGCAGTGCGGTTTCGTCGCCGATCAGCACGTAGTGGTCGTAGTCGTCGGCGACCAGAAATGAGCCGCGCGGGCCGCCGATCTTCAGCGTGTCGCCGGGCTGTGCGTGCGCCGCCCAGCTGGTGGCCACGCCGTCGCCGTGCAGCACGAAGTCGATGCTCAGCTCGCCGCTCTGCGGGTCGAATGCGCGCGGTGTGTAGTCGCGGCCCGGCGAGGGCAGGGCGCCTTCGTCATAGCGCGGGCCTTCTGCCGTCATCGTCGGCAGCACAAAGGCGCCGTCGGTATTGGGGAAGAACAGCTTGACGTGATCGTCCGGTGCGTCGCTTTGAAAGCCTGCAAGTTCGTTGCCGCCAAAGACGATACGGCGCATCTGCGGGGTGATCGATTCGCAGCGCAGCACCTGCACGGAGCGCAGGCGCGAGTCGCGGCGGATTTGGGTGTTGGTGTGGGTTGCCATGGGGGAATTGTTCCTGGATTGCCGGGTGTATGCGCGATGGGAAGAAGTGGGGAGTAACTGGCAAAACTGATGGCGCAATAAACAATCAAATAAACCAGCTAGGCAAATAAACCAGCTAGGAGCAGCTGCTGTTAGCTATCCCTTCTCCCATCGGGAGAAGGTGCCCCGTAGGGGCGGATGAGGGTACGGGCGAAGCCGCGCGCAGTTGCAATGGCACGTGGCTTCGCCCGTACCCTCACCCCAACCCCTCTCCCGGCGGGAGAGGGGCTTGCCGTCCCGCGGCTGAAACTGTGTGTTGATTCTGAAATTGCATTTTGATCAAGACAGGCAATTACGTCGCTGCCAAACACGCAAGGTCGATGCTTTGGAATTTGCAGCGTTGTGAAGTCACAGAACAACGCATGTGCTGCGGTTCATGCCCGTCACTGACGCCCGCAACGCGAACATTGCATGAGGTGTCACTGTCGCAAAGCGCAATCAAGCTGGCATCGGCTTGTCTAAGATTTGCGGCAGCACACGCACTCAGCCGTCGTCGCGCTCCATGCCGTCAGCGGCGGCGTTGAGTAGCGCAGCGATGCGTGCGGTTTCTGCTTCGGTCCACTGCCCATGCCGCGCAAACAGGCCGTGCTTGATGCGATGAATCGCCTCGCGAATCGGCGCCGGTGTCTGTGCCTTGATCAACTCGCGTGCGCGGCGATGCGTGCGTGCCAGCGCCGCGTCGAGTGCGTCGCGCTGCTGTGCCACGTGCGTGCGGCCGGCCTCGGTGACCTGATAGCGCTTGCGGCCGTCATCCTGAGCCGTCTGCACCCAGCCGTCGGTTTCAAGCTGGGCCAGCGCTGGGTAGATCGCGCCGGCACTCGGGGTGTACAGCCCTTTGAACAACGCGGCGATCTGCCGCATCAGCTCGTACCCATGCCGCGGCTGTTGCTCGATCAACGCCAGCAACAACAAACGCAGATCGCCATGCCCCAACGGCCGCGAGCGTCCACTTCCGCCACGCTCGGGCGCTGGATCGGAAGCGAGATCAGCGTCTGCGGAGACGTCGTCAGGGGTAGGACGCGTGTTCATTCGATATATCGAAGCATGACGAAACGATATATCGAATTCGCGCTGCTCGCAAGCGCTGACGCACGCGAGATCGCCTGGGCCGTGCGCCTTCTCGTCCCGATGGGCCTCGCCCGGCCGGTCCAGCACCACGCCGTCGACCACCGTGCCCACGCTAAGCAGAGCAAGGACCAGTCGGCCCGGTGCCGAACGACACCAACGTCGACTTGCACCAAAGCCGGCCAGCACCGATGCCGAACGACCTCAACGTAAGGCCGATCGACACTAAGGCCGACTAACCCCGAATCCATGCTGCGCCGCGACTAGACAATGCCGAATCCCATAATTACGATGTAATTACTCCGACATTACGGGCCTGGCCCGATGAGGCAGCCGCATGAGTCGACAGTGGGACACCCAGGCCGAGAGCCGGCGCCAGCGCTTGCAGCGCGCCGCCCCGCTTGCGCCGCAAGGGCGTGTGGTGGCGGCCAGCGATGTGCTGGCGCTGCTGGAAGCGGTGATCGAACCCGGCGACCGCGTCTGCCTGGAAGGCAATAACCAGAAGCAGGCCGACTATCTGGCGCGCTGCCTCACCGAAGTGGATCCGGCACGCGTGCACGACCTGCACATGGTGCAATCGGTGTTGTCGCTGCCCGCGCATCTGGATGTGTTCGAGCGAGGCATCGCCAAGCGGCTGGATTTCTCGTTCTCCGGCCCGCAGGCCGCGCGCCTGGCCGGGCTGGTCGGCGAAGGCCGCATCGAGATCGGTGCCATCCACACCTATCTGGAATTGTTTGGCCGCTACTTCATCGATCTGACCCCGCGCATCGCACTGGTCACAGCGCAGGCCGCCGACCGTCACGGCAATCTCTACACCGGCCCGAATACCGAAGACACGCCGGTGATCGTGGAAGCCACCGCATTCAAGAGCGGCATCGTGATTGCGCAGGTCAACGAGATCGTCGACACGCTGCCGCGCGTGGATATTCCCGCCGATTGGGTAGACTTCGTCACGCAGGCGCCCAAGCCCAACCATATCGAACCGCTGTTCACCCGCGACCCCGCACAGATCTCCGAGATCCAGGTGTTGATGGCGATGATGGCGATCAAGGGCATCTACGCCGAATACGGTGTCAACCGGCTCAATCACGGCATCGGCTTCGATACCGCCGCGATCGAATTGCTGTTGCCCACCTACGCCGAATCGCTCGGGCTGAAGGGCAAGATCTGCCGGCATTGGGCGCTCAATCCGCATCCGGCGCTGATTCCGGCAATCGAATCGGGCTTCGTCGAATCGGTGCATTCGTTCGGTTCGGAACTGGGCATGGAGCAGTACATCGCCGCGCGCCCGGACATCTTTTTTACCGGTGCCGACGGCAGCATGCGCTCCAATCGCGCGCTGTCGCAGACCGCCGGTTTGTATGCCTGCGACATGTTCATCGGTTCCACCTTGCAGATCGATCTGCAGGGCAACAGCTCCACCGCTACGCGCGACCGCATCGCCGGTTTCGGCGGCGCGCCCAATATGGGCTCGGATGCGCGCGGCCGCCGGCATGCCAGCGATGCCTGGCTCAAGGCCGGGCGCGAAGCCGCACGACCGGGCGAGATGCCGCGCGGGCGCAAGCTGGTGGTGCAGATGGTGGAAACCTTCCGCGAGCATATGGCGCCGGCCTTCGTCGACAAGCTCGATGCCTGGGAACTGGCCGAGCGCGCCAACATGCCGCTGCCGCCGGTGATGATTTACGGCGACGATGTCAGCCACGTATTGACCGAAGAAGGCATCGCCAACCTGCTGTTGTGCCGCACGCCGGAAGAGCGCGAGCAGGCGATTCGCGGCGTGTCCGGTTACACCGCCGTCGGTCTGGGCCGTGACAAGCGCGCGGTCGAAAACCTGCGCGATCGCGGCGTCATCAAGCGGCCGGAAGACCTGGGGATTCGTCCACGCGATGCCACGCGCGACCTGCTCGCCGCGCGCACGGTCAAGGATCTGGTGCGCTGGTCCGGTGGGTTGTACGACCCGCCGAAACGTTTTCGCAATTGGTAGGGGCACGGCATGGAAACCCTGCGGTATCGCTTCGATGGCCAGCACGGCGCACGCGCCGGGCTGGAACATGCGCTGGTCGGCGTGGTCGCCTCCGGCAATCTGGAAGTGCTGGTCGAGCGCGTGCCGCTCGATGGCGCGATGGAGATCGAGATCCTCACTGCCGCACGCGGATTCGGCACGATCTGGCAAGCGGTGCTGGACGATTTTGCCGCACGCCACCCGCTGCGCGATGTGCGCATCAGCATCAACGATGTCGGTGCCACGCCGGCGGTGGTGAGCCTGCGCCTGGAGCAGGCGATGGATGTCTTGCAGGGAGCCGACGCATGAGCCGCCAGGATCCAGCACACCCCTTCCATCTCGTAGGAGCGCACCCGGGCGCGACGGGCATTCCCGGTAACGCCGCAGTCGCGCCCAGGTGCGCTCCTACGCGAGCCATCGGGAGCCGCACATGAGCACCACCACTCATCTCGTAGGAGCGCGCCTGAGCGCGACAAGCTTTCTCGGTAACGCCCCGGTCGCGCCCAGGTGCGCTCCTACGCATGTCGTCGGGAGATACGTATGAGCACCGCCATCCCCATGGCCGAGCGCAGCTATTACGAAGCCGATGCGCGCGAGCGGATCGACGGTGTGCTGGATGCCGGCAGCTTCCGCGAATTCGTCGGTCCACGTCGCCGCCTGATCAGCCCGCATCTGGCCCAGCTCGACACGCCCGGCGCCTTCGATGACGGCATCGTGGTGGGCGAAGGCACGCTACGTGGCCGCAACGTGCTGATCGCCGCGCAACAAGGCGCCTTCATGGGCGGTGGCGTCGGCGAGGTGCATGGCGCCAAGCTCACCGGCCTGCTCGAGCGCGCCGCAAAAACGCAGCCGGCAGCGGTGCTGCTATTGCTCGACACCGGCGGCGTACGCCTGCACGAAGCCAATGCGGGCCTTATCGGGATTTCCGAAATCATGCGCGCCACGCTGAGCACACGTGCTGCCGGCGTGCCGGTGCTGGCCTTGATCGGCAGCGGCAACGGCGCCTTCGGCGGCATGGGCATCGTGGCGCGCTGTTGCAGCGCGGTGATCATGTCCGAAGAAGGCCGCCTGTCGTTGTCCGGCCCGGACGTGATCGAGACCGTGCGCGGCGTGGAAGAGTTCGACGCACGCGACCGTGCCCTGGTGTGGCGCGTCACCGGCGGCAAGCATCGCTATCTGCTCGGCGAAGCGCAGACCTTGGTGGCCGACCGCATCGCCGCATTCGCCGATGCGGCTGCCCATGCGCTGGACACACTTGCCGAGCCGGAAGGCGAGGCCGCATTGCAGGCGCTGGACCTTGCGCAGCAGCAATTGGCTAAGCGCATCGAGGCTTACGGCGATTGCCGCGACGGTCTGGAGATCTGGCGGCGCCAAGGCATCGTCGATGCGCAGCGCCTGCCGTTGCTGGACACCGAGGCCTTCCTCGCTGCCACTGCCGACCGGAGCATTCCATGGAACTGAGCCAACTGCTGGATCAGCTGTTTCCGCTCGGTCACGCCATCGCCCGCAACGACGATGTGCTCACCGGCAGCGCGATGACCGCTGCGGGCGAGGTCACCGTGATCGGTACTGCCAATAAACTGGAAGTCGGCGTAGACCACGCACTGGCATTGGCCGCTACCGTGTTGGCGAGCACCCGTGGACATCCGCAACGGCCGATCGTGATGCTGGCCGACACCGCCGGGCAACGGCTCGCGCGCCGCGACGAACTGCTGGGCATCAACGGCTATTTCGCGCATTTGGCACGCGCGCTGGATCTTGCACGCAGACGCGGCGCGCGGCTGGTCACGTTGGTGTATGGCGAATCGGTCAGCGGCGGCTTTCTCTCGTTCGGGTTGATGGCCGACCATATCCACGCCTTGCCCGATGCACAGATCCGCGTGATGGATCTGCGTGCCATGGCACGTGTGACCAAGCAATCGGTGGACACCTTGCAAGCGCTGAGCAAGAGCTCGCCGGTATTCGCGCCGGGTGTGGAAAATTACGTGCGCATGGGCGCGGTGGAGTCGTTGTGGAAGGGCGATCTGGCGCAGGCGTTGCTGGATGCATTGGCCACGTCCAGCGATGGCGATCAGCGCCGTGCACTCGGCGCGCAGCGTGGCGGCCGCACGTTGGCGCGCGATGTCGCCGCCGCCGTGGCAGCAGGCGAGGCCTGAGCATGCCCGGCCGCCACGCACTGGTGTGGTTGCACCCCGACGCGCGCTGGCAGGCGTTGACGCCGGGTGCGCATCCGCGGCTGCAGCAGTGGTTCGCTGCCGGCCTGCCGGCGGTGGTGGCGCGTGGCGACGGCAGCGAAGCACCCGGCACACTGCGGCTCGGTGTGCCATTGCCGCCGAGCGAAGGCAAGCAGCGTCTGGCGCTGACAGCCAATGTGGCCGATATCGCACGCAGCACCGCACCGCTGCCGTTGGACGACGTGATCGCACACGCGCCCAGCGACATGCAGCCGGCATTGCAGGCCTTGCTGGCGCAGACCCGGGCCAATGCATTGCAGCCACGCGTGTTCGGCAGCTTTGCATGGCAGGCGCTCACCGGGCTTGCATATGTGCACGCGCACTCGGATCTGGACCTGTTGTGGTCGATCGAAACAACCGAACAAGCACATGCGGTGGTGACACTGCTGCAGCGCTGGGAACAACGCCATGGCCTGCGCGCCGACGGCGAATTACTGCTGGCCGACGACGGCACCGCAGTGAACTGGCGCGAATATGCCGGCAGCGCGCAGCAGGTGTTGGTGAAATCCAATCAGGGCTGCCGGATGGCGTCGCGCACCGCGTTGTTCCCTGTGTGGAGCGCGGCATGAGTGCGCTGGCGAAAGATGTTGCCGATGCCAAGGCCGAGACCGCATGTACGCATGGCGATATTCAAGATCGTGCATCGCTGCAGGGCGCATCGCGTCTGATCAGCGGCATTGCCAGTCCACTGGCGCACCGACTCGGCCGCCTTGCAGTTAGCGCGTTACATGCAGAACTGGCCTGCGCACCGAAGCCTGGCCTGGTTACCCCGTTCGATACCGGTAGCCACACCGATATGGACGCGGCCACCTTTCTGCGCAGCCTGTTCGCGTTGCGCGGCTACTTTGTCGCGATTGCGCAAGCCGGCATCGACAACGCCCCGTTCGCACGCTTGCGTCAGCTCGGCATCGATGCCGAAGCGGCGATGCTGCGCGCCACCGGCGGCATCAACACCCATCGCGGCGCGATTTTCAGCCTCGGCCTGCTCACTGCGCAGGCGGCGCGCTTGCGTGTCGCGTACGGGCGCCGCCCCACTGGTGAAGCGGTCTGCAACGCGGTGCAGGTGTGGCGCGATGCATTGCAGGCTGCGCCGCTGAATCCGCACAGCAATGGTCAGCGTATGCGTGCGCAGTATCAGGTCAGCGGTGTGCGCGAGCAGGCCGCAACTGGCTACCCGCTGTTACGTGAAGTCGCGCTGCCGTGCCTGCGCGCTGCGTTGCACAGCGGCGCCACGCGGGAAGCGGCATTGGCGCAGACGCTGATGCAGTTGGTCAGCGAAGTGGACGATCTGAATCTGCTGCATCGTGGTGGGCAGGAAGGGCTGGCCTACGCACAAGCGCAAGCACGTGCCTTCCTCACCGACGGCGGCATCGCGCAACCGCAGTGGCGCAATTGTTTGAACTCCATCGGTAAGCAATTTGTTGCCCGTCGTCTGAGTCCAGGCGGCAGCGCCGATCTGCTGGCCTGTGCCTGGTTTCTGCATGTGCAGGAAAGCGCATGACGCTCGCCGTGCTCTGCCCGGGCCAAGGCGGCCAACACGCCGAGATGTTCGCGCGTGTCACCGATGCACCCGCTGCGGCCAACGTGCTCGCTGCCGCGACCAAGCTGCTTGGCACCTCTGTGCAAACGCTTGCCGCAGACCCAAGCCGCTACGCCAATGCCATCGCACAACCACTCGTGTGTGCCGGTACCTTGGCGCAGTGGCAGGTGCTGCGTGAGCAACTGCCAACCCCGTTACTGGCACTCGGCTACAGCGTCGGCGAGCTCGCCGCGCATGCGGTGGCCGGCAGCATGGACATCGATACCTGCCTGCAGCTGGCCGCCACCCGCGCACGCCTGATGGACGCGGCCAGCCCGGACAATGCCGGGTTGATGGCGGTGGTCGGCCTGCCACTGCGCGCACTCGAAACGCTATGCCAGACCCATGGCGCGGCACTGGCCATCATCAACGGCGACGACCATGCCGTGCTCGGTGGCCCGCACGCTGCACTGCAGGCGCTTGGCGACGCTGCGCAGGCGCAAGGCGCGCGCATCACGCTGCTGCCGGTGAGCGTGCCGGCGCATACGCCGTGGTTGCGCGCAGCCGCGGACGCGTTCTCCATCGCATTGAAAACCGCAGAAATCACTGCGCCCAAGCTGCGCGTGCTGGCCGGTATCGATGCACGTGCAGTCACCACGCAGGCATTGGTGATCGACACGCTGGCCGCACAGATTGCGCAGACCGTGCGCTGGTACGACGTGCTGGTGCAGGCCGCAGAGCGCGGCGCACGCGTGTTTCTCGAACTGGGGCCAGGCAGCGCATTGGCGCGCATGGCGCGGGAGGTATTGCCGCACTGCGAGGCGCGGTCGGTGGACGAATTCAACAGCACCCAAGGTGTTGTCGAGTGGGTCACCGCCGCGTGCGAGCGCGCGGCATGAGGTAACGCCAAGACAGGCCAGCAATGCATAGCGAGCAGGCAACCGCCTGGCAGCTGCGCATCGGTGTTGTTGGCCGCTCCTGGTGTCTGACAGGGCGTGACCCTTGGGTGGCGGGTGGCCATCCGTGCTGTACGCGTATCAGGTGTCTGGGAGGGCGCATGACCCCGCAAATTGCAACGATTCTTGGCTTGGTGATCATGTTCATCGTCGCCACCGCATTGCCCATCAACATGGGTGCGGTGGCCTTCGCGCTGGCGTTCATCATCGGCGGCGTGTGGGTGGGGCTGGACGGCAAGGAGGTGCTGGCCGGCTTTCCGGGCGACCTGTTCCTGACCCTGGTCGGCATCACCTATCTGTTCGCCATCGCGCAGAAGAACGGCACCATCGATCTGCTGGTGCACTGGGCGGTGCGCGCGGTGCGCGGGCGCATCGTGGCGATCCCGTGGGTGATGTTCGTCATTACCGGGTTGCTGACTGCATTCGGTGCGCTCGGGCCGGCGGCAGTGGCCATCATCGGCCCGGTGGCATTGCGCTTTGCCAAGCAGTACCGCATCAACCCGCTGATGATGGGCCTGCTGGTGATCCATGGCGCACAGGGCGGCGGGTTTTCGCCGATCAGCGTGTATGGCGGCATCACCAACAAGGTGGTCGAAAAAGCCGGGCTGGACGTCACCGAGATGGCGGTGTTCCTCACCAGTCTTGGTTTCAACCTGATGATGGCGATCATCTGCTTCTGCGCGTTCGGCGGACTCAAGCTGATGCGTCGGCAAGAGGTGTCGCTGGCGGATGCGCAATACGTGCCAGTGGCCGATGACCAGGCCTCCAAACGCCCATTTGCGATCGAAGGCCATGGCTCCTTGGTTGCCGCTGGCGGCGGTACCTTGTCGACCAATCCGCTGGCGCTGGAGGCTGTCGCCATCACCCGCGATCGCTTGATCACGTTGGTGGGCTTGCTGGGTCTGGGTGTCGCGGCGCTGATCTACAACCTCAATGTCGGCCTGGTGTCGATCACCGTTGCTGTGGTCCTCGCATTGATCTCGCCCAGCGCGCAGAAAGGCGCAGTGGATGGCATCAGCTGGTCCACGGTGTTGTTGATCAGCGGCGTGGTCACCTACGTCGCAGTGCTGGAAAAGGCCGGCGCGGTGGATTACATCGGCACCGGTGTCTCGCATATCGGCATGCCGTTGTTGGGTGCGCTGCTGGTCTGTTATGTCGGCGGCATCGTGTCCGCGTTTGCATCGTCCGCAGCCGTGCTCGGTGCCACCATTCCGTTGGCGGTGCCCTTTCTGATGCAGGGCCAGTTGGGCGCGGCCGGGGTGATCTGCGCACTCGCGGTGTCCTCCACCATCGTCGATGTCAGCCCGTTCTCCACCAACGGCGCGCTGGTGGTGGCTTCGGCGGCGAAAGAGGAGCGCGACGCGCTGTTCCGCCGCTTCCTGGTCTACAGCGGGCTGGTGGTGTTGTTGGGGCCACTGACCGCGTGGCTGCTGTTCGTGGTGCCGGGCTGGCTGTGAGCCGGCATGCGCACAGCGGCGGAGTGGGGCGCCCCCGTAGAATGGGCGCCCCCGCTCCACTGCCGACGACCTGCCCGCCATGACCCTCGCCCCTGATTCGCGCACCGCCAAAAAGCGCGTACCGCTGTACGAGGAAGTGGCTGAGCGCCTGCGCCAGAAGATCTACGACTACGCGTTGCCGCCGGGCGAGTGGATCGACGAGCCGGCCCTGGCCGAGGAACTCGGCATCAGCCGCACTCCGTTGCGCGAGAGCCTCAAGCTGCTCGCCGCCGAGGGTCTGGTGCAACTGGACGCCGGCCGTGGCAGCCGGGTCACGCGGCTGACGCTGGAAGATCTCAACCAGCTGTTCCCGGTGATGGCCATGCTCGAAGGCCGCTGCGCGCACGATGCGGTCAAGCGTATCGATGCGGCCGGCGTGCAACGCCTGGAAGACCTGCACGCAGCGATGGAAGCCGCAGCCGACGTTGGTGATCTGGCCGAGTACTACCGCAACAATTATCTGATTCATGAAACCGTGCAGCAGTACGCCGGCAATCCGTGGTTGATCCGGGTCACCCACGATCTGCACCGCATCCTCAAGATGCATCGTGGCCGTCAGCTGCTGACGCCGGGACGCATGGCGCAATCGTTGGCCGAGCATCGTGCATTGATGGAGTGCGTGCGGCGCGGCGATGCCGAGGGCGCAGAGCGCACGATGCACGGGCATCTGTTGAGCCAGGGGCAGGCCTTGGCGGCGTATGTGGCAGCGGGCGGCATGTTGAATGTGCCGGCACCCTTGCCGCGGGTCGGCGGGGTGTAGAGCCGCCGTGGCGAACCGCTTAAAGCAGCTGGCCTGATCCCAGTAGCACCTGACGCTCCTACCCTTCGCCCTCCGGGAGAAGGTGCCCGAAGGGCGGATGAGGGTACGTCCGCACGTAGCGGCGGGAAGCTCTTGCTCTTGCTAATCCCAAATCCCAAATCCCAAATCCCGGCCATTGAAAAACCGGGCTACTGCACACCCAACCCAAGCAACCCATCCACACGTTCAATCAACTGCGTCCCAGCCAACCCGGCAAACACCTCCGGGTGCGCATAGCCCCACGCCACCGCAGCAAACGGCAATCCCACCACTTGCGCCGCTTCCCAGTCGGCCATCTGGTCGCCCACATACACCGCCTGCGTCGCGCCATACCCGGTGGCGCGCAACACGCGACGCAAGGCGCGTTGCTTGCCTAGCAGATGCGCACCACCATCGATCACGGCGAACTTCGCGCTCAAGTCCTTACCCAAGGCGCGTTGCACATTCTCCACCGAGTTCGACGACACCACTGCCAGGCGCGTGCCGCTGGCATGCAGCGTCTCCACTACGTCGCCGATGCCGTCAAATAACGCCATCGGTGGGGCGGCGCGCATCAGGCGGATAAAGTCGGCGGCCACCAGCGGCACGCGCCAGGCACGCAGCCCGGAGGCCTTGAGCAGCTCCCGCGTACTCAGCCGGCGAGCATCCTCCACTTCGTGCGCCTGTGCCGCACGGAAACCGTGCCGCTCGGCCAGCACGCGCTGCGTGCTCAAAAAGAAACCGAACGAGTCGGCCAGGGTGCCGTCGAAATCGAAAATGATCAGTGCAGGCATTGCAGCGCAAGTATCAGGGCGTCATAGCCTACCCAATGCCGCTGATGCGCCATACGCACACACGCCACTACATGTGCGCGCAGGCGATGCCGCTTACACTTCGGCGAAGTGCGGCAAGATCGGGTTGTCGCCGTCGGCGTGCTGTTCGATGACCTTGCGCTGCATCGCGGACAGATACGCATCCAGCTCTTCGGTGGAGGCGAACACATCGCTCAGCGGCACCGCCTTGACCATGTCGAAGACCTTGCGGATCTGCGGCTGCGGGTTGGTCACCAACAGCTTGCCCTGATGGGTCGCCAGTGCCTTGCGCACCTTGAAGATGCTGCGGATGCCGGCGCTGGAAATGTATTCCAGCGCGGTCAGGTCCAGCACCAGGGTGACGATGCTGGTGCCCAGCAGTGGCGACAGCGCCGCATCCAGGTCCTGGTAGGTGTGGGAGTCCAGGCGCCCGGTCAGGATCACGCGTTGACGGGTGTCTTGCGGCGGGTCGATCTGGATGGCGAGCGTGGTCATGGCAGTGCCTCGGGGACAGGGGCGTACGGATGCAGCAAGGTGATACGCACGACGTTATATGCACCATCGCGACGGTAGTCGATGTGATCGGCGAACTGATGCACCAAAAACAACCCCAATCCGCCGATCGGCCGATCGTCGAGCGCCGCGTCCAGCTCCAGTTCCGGCAGCGCACGCGGGTCGAAGGCGCTGCCCGGGTCGCTCAGCTCCAGTACCAGCGCCTGCGCGTCCAGCTGCAGCTGCAGGCGTAAGGGCTGTTCGGCGCATTGGCCGTGGGTGAGCGCGTTGCAGCCGAGTTCTTCCACGATCAGCCGCACCTGGCCGATGCGCGCTTCGTGCAGGCCTTCGCGCATCAGCGAGTCTTCCAGCGCGTCGTTGGCGCCGGCCAGTTGGGCCAGCGACGGCGCGATGGCCAGTTCGAGCTTCATCCGGTCGTTACCTTTCCGGGACCGTCCCGGCCAGCGTCTGCCACTGGCTCAGCATGCTCCTGGCGCAGCCGGATCGCCAGCAGCGTGATGTCGTCGTACGCATCGGCCTGGCCGGTGAAACCGGCGATATCGTCGATGACCGCCTTGCATTGTGCCGCCGCGCTACGGCGCGGGTGCAGCGCGGCCAGCAGCCGCTCCAGCCCGTAGCTGGCGCCATGTTCGTCCATTGCCTCGGTCACGCCATCGGTATAACCCAGCAGCGTCTGCCCGGCGCTCATGCGGCCCTGCAGCACCGGGTAGGCCAGCTGCGGCTCGATCCCCAGCGGCGCACCGGTTTCCAGCGGCAACGGCCGCACCGTGCCATCCAGGTCGATCAACAGCGGCGGCTCGTGCCCGGCGCTTGCCAGCCAGTACTCGCCGCTCACCACATTGATCACCCCGCACAGCACGGTGGCGAACATGCACGGCTCGTTGTTCTCGGCCAGCCGCGTGGAGGCGGCGATCAGAATGGCGTCCGGGCGCGTGTGCCGGCGCGCGGCGATTTCCAGCACGCTCACCGCGCGCGCCATGAACAAGGCGGCCGGCACGCCCTTGTCGGAGACATCGCCAACCACAAACCACAACAGCCCCGGCTCGGTCTCGATGAAGTGGTAAAAATCGCCGCCCACCGCCTTGGCCGGCCAGCCAGGCGCAGGTTTCCAGATGCGAGTTGGCGCGGTCGAAGGTGCGCCCGGACGGCAGCATCGCCTGCTGGATCTCGCGCGCAATCTGCAGCTCGCTGTACATGCGTTCGCGCGCAGAGGTCATCTCGCCGATCTGCGCGATATGGTCGCGGATCGCACCGCGCGCACTGTCGAACGCACGCGCCATCACGCCCACTTCGTCATCGCGTTCGATATGTCGCAGCGGGTACTCGAATTCGCCACGGCGAAAATGCTCGGCGGTATCGGTCAATTCCTCGATCGGCCGCGTCAAGGTGCGCGTGATCCGCCCCATCAACCACCACCACACCGCCGCGCCCAGCAACGCCGCCAACGCCACCCATGCGGCCAGCCAGTTCAGGCCGGCCAGCACGTAGTTTTCCGATGCGGACAGCACGAAGGTCCAGCCGCTGCGTCCCACTGCCGCGCTATGGGTCAGAAAGCGCTCGCCATCGGGCGCGGTGTGCGAGAACGAGATCGGCTGACCCGCCGCCACTGCGCGCTGCAGCGGTGCCAGATCCGGGCGCGAACGCGCCACGTAGGTAGCGAGCGTGTCATGCAGATTGAGCGCAGGGTCGGGGCTGAACATCACCATCCCCTCCGGCGACAACAGCATCGGCCGGATACTGATGTCGTGCGGCAGCTGGTCGATGATGGCGCGCAGATGTTGCAGCGGCAGATCCACGCTCACCATGCCCACCGGCGCCGCATCCACCGCATCGCCCGGCCGGCGCAGCGGCAGGTTGTAACTGGTGTACAACTCGCTGCCGCCATTGGTGTTGATATACGGCTCGGACCACCATGCACGCCCTTCGCGCTGGGTGCGCAGATACCACGGCATCGCGCGGTAGTCGTCGCCCAGCTCCTGCACCGATTTTTCCAGCACGCGCGTGCCATCGCGATGCACGTACCAGACAAACCCGGTATCGCCGGCTTTTTGCGTGCGCGGTTCGATGATCAAACGCGCCGCACCGATATCCGGGTCGCCACTGAGCGTGGCCAGCAGCAATGCACGCAGATTGAACGGCTGCAGCCCCACCGCACCGCTGCTGGCGGCCAATGTGCGGCCGCTCACCTGCACCGAATCCAGCATCGCCGCCAGGCTGCGCGCGGTCTGCTCGGTCAAACCATCCACTTCAGTGCGTGCCGCCTCCACCAATTCGGCACGGGCGCCGAGATAAAACACCGTGCCCAGCACGCTCAGCAGCAGCACCAGCACTGCGGTGGCGGCCAGCAACACGCGCATGCGCAGGCTGCGCCGCCAGTGCACGCGCGGGGTGACGGCCACGTTGTCGGCTGGCGATGTGAACCCCGTGGCGATAACGCGCTCCCCCTAGCGGACAGGTCGAATCATGGCAGCTTTCCGGCGGGCAACAACTGCCTCACGTCAGCTGCCGTAAATTGACCCCACCGGCTCAAGCGGACTAGATTGAGCCCCCTTATCGCCATGGAGGCCGGCCTTGCGCCTGATTCTCACACCGAGCCTGCTGGCCCTTTTGCTTACGGCCTGTAACGCCCCGGAGACCAGCATGACCCAGACCACATCCCCCGCAACCGAGGCCACTGCAGAAGCCGACGTGGAGGCGGGCGGTCGCGGCCTTGCCAAATTGAATCCCAGCCCGCGCAAGGCCTTCGAGGTCACGCTGACCCTGGACAAGGCGCCCGGTACCTTCGGCCTGGTCCAGGGTGCGGCGCAATACGACGTCAGCAACGAAGCCGAATGCGGCAAGATCCAGCCCGAGACCGGTACTGCCGGGCGCATCACCAGCCAGGAAGACTTCGCGCTCAAGAAGATCTCCGACACCGAATACCGCGGCACCGTCTATCTGGACCTGATGCAGGACGAGGACTATTACGGCCGCGGCGTCTGCCATTGGGAATTCAGTGGTGCCAGCGTGCTGCTCAAGGCCACCGGTGCCGAGGAAGAGACGCGCTTTTTGTCGTTTATCGAAGGCAAGACGGTGACGGCGCAGCAGCCGCAGACGAAGTACTACTGGTCTGAGCGCTATCCGCGTTCGGAGATGAGCGATTTCCCGGACATGGGAAAGCTCGAACTTGATGACTTCAAGCCGGAAATCCGCGACAAGCTCTTCACCATCACGTTGGCTGCCAAGGAAGTTGCGCCATGAGCATTCCTTCACCGCAATATGCCGGTTTGTCTGAGGATGCCTATAAGGATCGCGCGGTAGGCCGACGCGCGCCGGGGCAGGAAGAGATCGTGACGATCGAGGGGCAGCGTTACGCCGTTCTCGAACACGTCAACAACAAGTCCAATGGCTACCAAGGCACCATTTACCGCCGTGAGGGTAGTGGCGAGATTGTTGTCGCGCATCGGGGCACCGAAGGCGCGGCCAAGGACATTCTCACCGACGCGGCGATGGTCACCTCGCGGACCAATCCGCAAGCAGCCGATGCATTGGTGCTGACCAAGCATGCATTGGGTTATGCCAAGGAAATCGGTAAGGAAGAGGGACGCACGCCCGAAGTCACCGTCACCGGCCACTCCCTCGGCGGCGCGCTCGCACAGGTCTCCGCGCACCATTACGACCTCAAGGGCGAGACCTTCAACTCGTACGGCGCGGCCAGCCTGAGCTACCGCATTCCGGAAGGCGGCAACAGCGTGATCAACCACGTCATGGCGTCCGATCCGGTGAGCGCGGCATCCCCGCATTTCGGGCAGGTGCGCATCTATGCCAAGCCGGATGAAATCACCACGTTGAATGGCGCCGGCTACAGCAACAGTAAGGCCAACTTCCTGATCCCGGACTACCCGCTGGTGGCGGCCGGCAACTCGCTGGGCGCGCACAAGCTGGGCAACTTCCTGGGCGAGCACTCGGCGCTCACCGATCCCAACGCGCGCCCGCTGGCCGAAAAGAACGCGCGGATGATCGACGAATACCGCAACGATGTGGATGGGCTGCGCACCGGCACCACCATTCTGACGCGTAGCGCGCGTGGCCTCGGGCAGGACGCGGTGGATGCCATCCGCGGCCCGCTCGCACCGGGCGAGCCCGCCAAGCGCGACGCGCGCGAGCATGGCAACGACCACACCTCGCTGCGCATCGACCAGCCCGGGCACGTGGGCAATAGCCTGTTCCAAGATGCGCAACGTGGCGTGCACGCGCAGGACGCACGCGCCGGGCGCACACCCGACCAGCACAGTGCCCAGTTGTCCGGCTCGCTCGCATCGGAAATGCATGCCGTCGGCGGCAAGCGCATCGACGAGGTGGTAATGAGCCCCGATGCAGCGCGCACCTTCGCCGTGCAGGGCCGTGCCGACGACCCCGCGCAGCTGCGCGTCAGCGTCGAGACGATGACCGCCATCAATACCCCGCTCGAACAGAGCAGCCAGCGCGTTGCAGAAAATGCCGCACGCCAGTCGGTGGCATTGGAACAGCAGCAGTCGCAGACCCAGCAACAGCAGCAGGGCGCCCGCGCGATGAGTTGAGTGCGGTCATGCGTTTGCGGCCCGGTGGTGTTCATTCGCCCAACCAGCCTCCGTGACGCAGTGCCGCTTCAACCTGCCACTGCTTCCATCGCACGTTGCACCAAAAACGCCGGCTTGCCCGGCGTTTTTGTTTGATCGCTGCCGATCCTCCAGCGAGAGTTCGTTGAGTGCGCCGAACACGCAGGGCATCAGGAGTTGCGCTTCCACCAGCGCGCCCAATTGCCGGCAGGCCTGTAGCGCGTTGCCGCATCGCATCAGGCTCAGGGTCATTGCGGTCGCAGACGGTCGGCCATGCGTGTCGTTGCGGCGACAGAGCGCCAGCATCAGATGCCTCGCGCAGTACCGCGCCGTTTTTCTGTTGCACCCGCACAACATCGCGCTGGTGAAAATAGTGCCAGTTCGCTGGCGCAAGGTTTTTTCCGCCGCGAACTATGCCGCAATGGCCCAGCACCTATAGCGAGCGCAACCGCGTTGCAGTGCCGTGTTTGAATCGCCACCGTTTCGCAGCGTGCGTGGCTGTCGCGGCATTGCCCGCATCGCCGCACAGCACGCGGTGAGATTCAGGGGGATCAGGCAAGGCGCCGAGTGGCGCGACATCCATCGATCAAGGGAGAGGGTTTCATGAGCATGTTTCGTAAGGGCTATAGCCGCTTGCTGTTGGTGCTGCTGCTGGGCTTCGTCAGCGCCGGCGCGGGCGCGCAAGGCATCGCCAAGGGCGCCGATGTCAGCTGGCTCAACCAGCAGGCCGCGGCCAACCCGCCGCAGGTGTTTCGCGATGCGGCCGGCAACACCACCGACTTCATCAAGCTGTTCAAGGACGTGGGCGGCAACGCAGTGCGCCTGCGCGTGTGGGTCAACCCGTCCGGCGGCTGGAACGATGGCCGCGACACGCTCGACAAGGCCAAGCGCGCCGCCGCGCAGGGCATGCGCATCATGATCGACTTCCATTACAGCGACAGCTGGGCCGACCCTGGCAAGCAGAACAAGCCGGCCGCCTGGGCGGGCCACTCCGTCGCCCAGCTCAACACCGATGTCTATAGCCACACCCAGGGCATCCTCAAGTACCTCAAGGACAACGGCATCACCGTCAGCTGGGTGCAGGTGGGCAACGAGATCAACAGCGGCATGCTGTGGAACGAGGGCAAAACGCCCAACTTCGCCAACCTGGGCCAGTTCATCAACAGCGGCTACAACGCCACCAAGGCCGTGTACCCCAACGCCAAGGTCATCGTGCATCTGGCCAACGGCTACGACAACGCCAACTTCCGCTGGTTCTTCGACAATCTGCGCTCGGCCGGCGGCAAGTGGGACGTCATCGGCATGTCGCATTACCCGCCGGTGGGCAGCTGGCAGGACTACAACAACCGCCTGGACACCAACATGCGCGACATGATCTCCCGCTACGGCAGCGACGTGGTCGTGGCCGAGGTCGGCATGGACTGGCAACAGGCCGCCACCACCCGCGCCATGCTCACCAACCTGCTCAGCCGCAGCAACGCCATCGGCTCGCGCGTGCTCGGCGTGTTTTATTGGGAACCCAACGCCTACCCCGGCTGGCAGGGCTACACCATGGGCGCGGTCAACAACAACGGCCAACTGACCGAAGCGCTGCAGGCGTTCTGACCAGCCGCGCCACGCAACCGGGCACCCATCGCCCACCCCCGTAGGAGCGCACCCGGGCGCGACGGGCTTTACCGGTAACGCCCCTCGCGCCCGGGTGCGCTCCTACGGTGCATGCACATCGGTCCATTCCGCGCCGAGCCTGGCGCTGGCGCTCGGCAATCGCCCGCCAGCGGCCCTTATCCTTTGGTCGTACACCAGCAGCGCCCGCATGCGTGGCACCCGCCGCCAACACCCACCCACGCACAACACCATCCCATTCCATACGCACCCGTAGCGAGGAATGGCAACAGGTGCGTGCGGTACACTTGGGGGTTCACGAATTCACGATGTCGACACACCCGCGGGGTGTGTCCCCCCGGGAGCGCTAATGAACTGGTTGAACGAAGTGCTGCACAACGATCCGAACCCGCTTGAGACGCAGGAGTGGCTCGAATCGATCAAGGCCGTCATCGATGTAGAAGGTCCTGAGCGCGCCCATCAGCTGCTGGAAGGCATGGTCGAACAGACCCGCCGCGCCGGCGCTTACCTGCCGTTCTCGCCCACCACCGAGTACGTCAACACCATCGCACCGGCCAACGAGGCCAAGAACCCCGGCGACTCCGCGCTGGAGTGGAAGATCCGCTCGATCATCCGCTGGAACGCCATGGCCACCGTCGTGCGGGCCAACCGCAAGCCGGGCGACCTGGGCGGCCACATCGCCTCGTTCGCCTCCAGCGCCACGCTGTACGACGTGGGCTTCAACCACTTCTGGCGCGCACCCTCGGACACCCACCCGGGCGACCTGCTGTTCATCCAGGGCCACAGCGCCCCGGGCATCTACGCCCGCGCCTTCCTCGAAGGCCGCATCAGCGAAGCCCAGCTGGACAACTTCCGCATGGAAGTGGACGGCCAGGGCATCTCCTCCTACCCGCACCCGTGGCTGATGCCCGAGTTCTGGCAGACCCCCACCGTGTCGATGGGCCTGGGCCCGCTGGCCGCCATCTACCAGGCGCAGTTCATGCGCTACCTGGAAAACCGCGGCCTGATCGAGAAGTCCGACCGCAAGGTGTGGTGCTTCATCGGCGACGGCGAGTCGGATGAGCCAGAAACCCTCGGCGCCATCGCGCTGGCCGGCCGCGAAGGCCTGGACAACCTCATCTTCGTGGTCAACTGCAACCTGCAGCGCCTGGACGGCCCGGTGCGCGGCAACGGCAAGATCATCCAGGAACTGGAAGGCGTGTTCCGTGGCGGCGGCTGGAACGTCATCAAGCTGCTCTGGGGCGGTTACTGGGACGCCCTGCTGGCCAAGGACACCGACGGCGTCCTCAAGAAGCTGATGATGGAAACCGTCGACGGCGAGTACCAGAACTGCAAGGCCTTCGGCGGCGCCTACACGCGCGCCAACTTCTTCGGCAAGTACCCGGAGACCGCGGCCATGGTCGCCGGCCTGTCCGACGACGACATCTGGCGCCTCAACCGTGGTGGCCACGACCCGCACAAGGTGTACGCCGCCTACAACCAGGCCGTGAACACAAAGGGCATGCCCACCGTGATCCTGGCCAAGACGGTCAAGGGCTACGGCATGGGCTCGGCTGGTGAGGCGCTCAACCCCACCCACCAGACCAAGAAGCTGGACGATGCGGCGGTCAAGCACTTCCGCGACCGCTTCAACATTCCGGTCACCGACGCTCAGCTGGAAGACGGCCAGGTGCCGTTCTACCACCCCGGCGAAGACTCCCCGGAAGTGCAGTACCTCAAAGAGCGCCGAAACGTGTTGGGCGGCTTTCTGCCCTCGCGCCGTCCCAAGGCCAGCAAGTCCTTTGTCGCGCCCACGCTCGACAAGTTCGAGCGCCTGCTCAAGGACAGCGGCGAGCGCAGCTATTCCACCACCATGTCCTTCGTGCAGAGCCTCAACATCGCCCTGCGCGACAAGGAGCTTGGCCCGCGCATCGTGCCGATCGTGGCCGATGAGGCGCGCACCTTCGGTATGGAAGGCATGTTCCGCCAGATCGGCATCTATGCCCCGTTCGGCCAGAAGTACAAGCCGGTCGATGCCGACCAGCTGATGTACTACCGCGAAGACCAGACCGGCCAGGTGCTGCAGCAGGGCATCAGCGAGCCCGGCGCCATCGCCTCGTGGATGGCCGCCGGCACCAGTTACTCGGTCTCCGACGTGCCGATGCTGCCGTTCTACATTTACTACTCCATGTTCGGCTTCCAGCGCGTGGGCGACATCGCCTGGCAGGCAGCGGACATGCGCACGCGTGGCTTTCTGCTCGGCGGCACCGCCGGCCGCACCACGCTCAATGGCGAAGGCCTGCAGCACGAAGACGGCTTCAGCCAGGTCATCGCCGGCTCCATCCCGAACGTGCGTAGCTACGACCCGACCTTCGGCTTCGAAGTCACCGTCATCATGCAGCACGGCATGAAGGCGATGATGGAAGACCAGATCGACGAGTACTACTACATCACCCTGATGAACGAGAACTACGCCCACCCCGGCATGCCGGACGGCGCAGCCGAGGGCATCATCAAGGGCATGTACCTGCTCAAGGACGCCGGCAAGCCCAAGAAGGGCGAGCTGCGCGTGCAGCTGCTGGGCAGCGGCACCATCCTGCGCGAGGCCATTGCCGCGGCCGAGCTGCTGGACAAGGACTTCGGCGTCACCGCCGACATCTGGTCCTGCCCCAGCTTCAACGAAGTGCGCCGCGACGGCTTCGCCGCCGAACGCTGGAACCGCCTGCACCCGGAGGCCGAACAGCGCAAGCCCTACGTCACCCAGCTGCTGGAAGGCCGCCAGGGCCCGGCAATTGCCGCAACGGACTACGTGCGGCTGTTTGCCGACCAGATCCGCGCCTTCGTCCCGATGACTTACAGCGTGCTCGGCACGGATGGGTTCGGTCGCTCGGATACGCGTGCCAACCTGCGTCGGTTCTTCGAAGTGGACCGCTACTACATCGCGCATGCGGCGATTGCCGCGCTGGCGAAGGATGGCAAGATGACCGGCAAGGATGTGGCGCGGGCGATCAAGCAGTACAAGATTGATCCTGAGAAGGCGAATCCTGTTGGGGTTTGAGTTGAGTGCACAAAGGCCTGTCGATAATGAGAATTGAAGAAATAGGTTTCGACAGTTACAAAGCCTTTGGCTCTCAAAGAGACGGGGAGACGGCGCACGCATTGCGTTTAGCGCCGTTAACTCTCTTGTTAGGCAAGAACAATAGTGGAAAAAGTACGGTCGCTCGACTGCCCATACTGCTTTTGGGCGGATTAGAGTGCAAGGATGAGCTTGTCTTGCCCTTAGAAGTGAGAGGGCAAGTATACGGACACAATTTTCTCGATATAGCTTTTGGGGGTGATTTCTTTAGTAAGCCCCGCTTCTCGGTTCGCGCAATGCGTGGCGGTAAAACTCTAGAGCTCGACGTCACATTATTTGTCGCAGGTGCACTTTCGGCCGAAAGTCCACCTAAGTTTTGGTCGTATAAAATGGTTTCCCCCGAGAAGCTTGAATATCAAATTGCGGAAGATTTGGAGAATAATCCCCCGCTAAATTTTCTACCTCGCACATCGATATGGGATGATTGGCGCAAGTCCGCGGCAAAAGTATTGGATGAGATGGTTCATATAGGACCAGTCCGGTCTTCGATTTTGATGAACTATTCGAATGGGCCTTTTGCAGGTTTCGACACCTCAGGCCGAAATGTTCCTCTTCTACTTAGAGAAAACTCGACCTTGGCAGAGCAAGTCGGCTTTTGGTACGAGAGCCATTTGGATGGTTGGCGGCTCGGGCTTCAAAAAGATAGCTCGAGCTTTAGTTTGCGCATCACCAATCAATCAAAGGTTTCTACGAATCTCGCCCAGGCAGGAGAAGGGTTGCAGCAAGTGCTTCCGGTGGTGTGTCATCAGTTATGGCGGCAACAGGCTGAGACTTCAGACTTCTTGGATGTGATTGAACAGCCAGAGCTGCATTTACATCCCGCTGCGCAGGCGCCCTTAGCAGATTTATTTATAAAAACTGCTTTAGTAACCAAAGGGCAAACAATCGTAGAGACCAACTCCGAAGGAATTCTTCTTAGGGTTCAGCGCAGAATAGCTGAAGGGGTTATCCCCCCCGCAGCTGTTGCAATATATTTTGTACAGCCTACTGATCTAGGCAGCGTGTTGCGCGAAATAAAGCTCGACGAAAATGGTGAAATGGATTGGTGGCCTGATGGGGTGTTCGAAGAAGATTTTGCTGAAGTATCCGCAATTCGTCGGGCTCAACGGAAACTCGGCATTGGAGGGGGGGGTGCTGAATGAATCTTATAGTCACGGAAGATGTTTTTAATGCAGATGATTTAACTCTCAGGCTCCTAGATCAGATTATTGATAGAGTTGAGGACGGAGTGCATAGGATTGAGATAAAAGGGGCCGACAGGCTTAAAGAATCTGATTTTTACTTGAAGGCTAGGCCTGGTAGACAGAGATTTCTCCTTGGTGCGGCGTCTCGGATTCCAACCCACAGAGCTTCGCGTCGCACGCATCTTGGGGATGTAGTCATTGATTCTCCGGCTGCGGTGATTGAGGCAAGAAAGATTGCTTATACCCCACTTACACTTTTAGTTGAAGATCGCGAGGCTGATGGCGTTCTTATTGAAATAATAATAAATAAGTTGGCCTCCCCGGAAATGCGCGAATTGTGGGATTTCGCTTTTAAAGCTACGCCGGCGGGCATCGAGATAACTACAGCTGGCGGAGTTAATGCAATGCCTCAGCGGATTTCACGCATTCTCTCTGAAGCTAATATTAATAAGGCTCTTAGGCTCATCGTTATATGTGATTCTGACAATCGCTGGCCTCTTGATCCGAAGAATCTGAGCCAAAATTCGATTGATGAGATAAAAAATCTTTGTGTATCTTCTAACATAAGATTTCACGTCCTAAAGAAAAGAACGGCTGAAAACTATATACCGGACGAGGTCTTCATCGCAGCTAGTAAATTTCACGGAAACTTGTCTCATAAGCCGAGATTTTTAGCCCTCCTTGAACGAACTGCTTTGCAGCGAGATCATTTTCCTGTTAAAGATGGGATGAGCGATGCAGAGAGGGAGTCTGTAGTAGAAGCGGGATTTTATTCTGCGGCAGAGATTGCGCACCTGGATCTTTTAAAGGAAAGGCTTTTTCCAAAAAGACCAAGGCTGATGCTTACGGTGCATCGAGAATATTTGGACACAATTACAGCAGCAGGCTTGCGAGCTAGAGACGGCTCCGGGGAATTTGATGATATTATGAATTTATTTTCTATTGAGCTCTGAGATCATATGGATGCCGCTGACTTCGTCCCGGAAATCACACCGCAAGTTATCCATCTTATAGATTTATTAAAGAGGGCAAAGGAGGGTAGATTACGTGTGCCTAAGTTTCAACGCGAGTACGTGTGGCGTAGGCAAGATATTGTGGATCTTTTTGATTCGATTGCGCGGCAGTATCCAATAGGAACATTGTTCTTGTGGGGCGCGCAGCCCATACCTAGCAGTCGCCCAAACATCGGACCCCTACTTTTGCCCGAATATAAGGGGGAGACTTGGCTTGTACTTGATGGACAGCAAAGACTCACTACTCTCGTTGGTGTCTTACTAGCTGACGAGGCACAATGGGATGCGGGTTTCGACGAAGATCCTAGCAGGTGGCGTCTTTTTTTTGACGCACAAGCAAATGCGTTTACGCATATACGAGACAACGATCTTGTTCCTGTAAATTATCTGCCGGTTCCATCACTTCTTGATACTGTCAAATTGTTTTCCCAAGTTCAGAAGTTGCTTTCTTCGTCTGCGTCTAAGGAGGAGGCCTTGATTTGGGCAGCAAGAGCACAGGAAGTGGCTCGTGCTATACAAAGCTATCGGATACCGTTGGTGGAGATTAAGACGAACAGCTTGAGTGTTGCAGTGGAAAGCTTCTCCCGACTTAATAAGAAGGGGCGGAGTATTGGTCAAGATGAGATGTTTTCTGCCCTGACTTATAGAGAAAGTGATTCGACACAGTTTCATCTTGCGGCTGAGATTGATCTTGTTCAATCTAAATTGGTAAGGGCTGGGTTTGGCGAAGTTGATAGAGAGGTTGTACTTCGCGCCGTGTTGACGGCTGCCAACCTGGATTTGTATAGGACTGATTGGACCAGGTTAGGTGATCAGGTAAAGCAAGAAGTCAGAACACAACTACCAGATGCCGTGATAGAGGCCTCCAAGGGATTGGAGGCGGCTGTTGCTTTCTTGAAGGAAATTGGGGTAGCAAACTCAAGGATGCTGCCATACAGTATGCAGCTGGTCGCGCTATCCGCTTTTTTTGGCCGCAACAAGAAATTTACTGATGATCAACGCAAGTTTTTGACCAAATGGTTCTGGGCATCATCATTTACCGGTTGGTTCAGTTCAGGCAATGCGGCGTTGATGCGAAGGTTGGTAGATGAGATGCGTGACGATGTGTCGGGTACTGAGTCACCGGTGACGCTGAAGCACATGGACGTTTCAGAAGCGGCTTTGGCGGTTCCTCAGCGTTTTGATATGCGTAGCGCCAGAGTGAGGGCAACGCTTTGTGTCCTATTAGGGCATGGCCCGAAAAGACCGAGTGGTGAGTTGATCAGCCTAGAAGAGGCAACTGCGTTCCTCGTTGAGAGAGGATCCGAATCCATGTCCAAAGTCTGTTACACGGTCCAGAGCGCAGATCTGCAACGCAGTCCTGCTAATAGGGTCTTAGATGTAGCGCCTGCTATACGAGGGCAGGCCAAAAATTGGCTTTTGGAGCTCGATGAAAGTGTTCGAGATGAGGTTCTGCTAAGTCATGCAATAGATCCAAGTACGATTTCTTTGCTCAGAGCAGGAGAGCACGATAAGTTTCTACAGAAGCGTCTCGAGTTTATCAGCTCGATTGAGAATAAATTCATGAAGAAAGTTGGTGTAACTTTGCCAACATCCATGACGCCGAGTCGGACTGCGATTGATTCGGATCCTGCGGACGGGCGTATGGATGATTGAGCTAGTTGATTAGCTATCATGGAAATATATGGAGTGGTACAACAGGGTCAGGTTTACTTATCAGTCGACGGGGCTTGGCTTGCGTGGTCGATGAGCGGACCTGACGCCCGCGGAGCTGCGAGTCCCGGCTTCGGGCAAAAGGGGACTGAGGTAATTAGCGAACTGGTCGCACAGGCCTGTGCGGCAATGTCTGATAGCGGGCCTGTGTCGCTGCCGTCAAATAACGGGGTCGCAAATAACGGGGTCAGGTTCACTTATCAGTCGGCGGCGCTCGGCTTGCGTGGCCGATGCGCGGGCCTGACGCTCGCAAAGCGACGGGTATTGGCTTCGACCATCGCACGGAAGGCGTCATGGCCCAGGGCTCGCTGCTGCTGCAGATGAAGGCGGATGCTGGCGAGCAGCTCGTCGGGCATAGTTTCATAGAGCAGGGCGAGGTAGGCGTTGGATCGCTCAGTCGGGTCATTGCCAAGCGCAAGCCAGCAGGGATGTGGCGTCAGCGCGGAGTGCCCGCGCTGGCCTAGATTGGCCGGGCAGCTGGACTAACGATACGACGCCGGATCCTCGGTCAGGCGAGCGCGCACGGGTTTGAGCTCAATGTAGCGATAGCAGCGAAGCACGTAGTCCGCACTGTCCACGAGGCAGGCTTTGTAGCGTCCCTCCCATAGCGTACCGGTGCGCCCGTGGCGGCCATTAAATAATTCGACGTAGTTGCGCCCAAGCCGTTGTATCAGTTGCCCGATCCGTCCCGCTGCAGGTGGCGTGATTAGCAAGTGCACATGGTTGTCCATCAATGCATAAGCATGCAGCTGACAGCCTGTTGCGCGCAGGGCCTCGTGCAGCAGGTGCAGGTAGCGCAATCGGTCGGCACCATCCAGAAAGCACGGCAAGCGGTTGTTCCCGCGCTGCACGATGTGCTGCGGGATACCGGGAAGATCGATATGCTGAAGCCTGGCCACTCGGCAAGGCTCGCAGCAAGGCATTGGTGCTGATAGCGAGGACACCCTGCCGAAGGATTAGGCCGCAGCTTAAAATTTGCGTAGGAAGTAAACCCGATCGCTGCTAGCGGTGTATAAATACGCAAAGCCATAGGCGCGCGGCTCGCTAGTCTTGCTTAAAGTGAAGGGATACACATGCAACGATACGGGCAACTACTGCTATGTGTTCTGGTCTGCTCAGGCATCTCGCTGCTGACAAGTTGCCAGGCACAGACAACCCAGACGCAGGAC
>NZ_JBWWVR010000027.1:0-35129 GCF_056675575.1 Xanthomonas sp. NCPPB 3959 | reverse complement strand
ACGGTCGAACTCCTACAAATGTTAGCGCTACCAAAATCGCGACTGAAAAAAGCCGCGCCATGCAGCGAAGCCGAAGATGCCATGCCGATCCCGAGTGAAGCGGTCTGCCGGACTTTACCCAGCCCGGCGCAGAAAGGCTTGCTGCGCTGCGAGATGTTCACCGTGCAACCGTCCCCGCGGCGCACCGCGCAGCCGTGATGGGCTCGCTCGCCATGCGGCACGGCGAACGACCGCAGCACGCCCCACCCACAAGCGACTGACCGCTCATTCAGCCGCAAGCGCCGCGCCCCGGCCCGCCGCGCTCGGGGCAGCTACAATGGCCGGCTTATGACCGCTGTCCTGCCGCTGCCGCAACCCCTGGCCGACCCTGCGCCGCGCGACCCGCGCCAGCGGCTGCAGCGTGAACAGCTGCGCCTGGGTAAACGCCTGCAGCGCCAGGTGGGCCAGGCGATTGCCGATTTCGGCATGATCGCCGCCGGCGACAAGATCATGGTGTGCCTGTCCGGCGGCAAGGACAGCTACACCTTGCTGGACATGCTGCTGCACCTGCAGCGCAAGGCGCCGGTGCCGTTCACCCTGGTGGCGGTGAATCTGGACCAGAAGCAGCCGGACTTCCCTGCCCACGTGTTGCCGAGCTATCTGCGCGGTCTGGACGTGCCGTTCGACATCGTCGAGCAGGACACCTATTCGGTGGTCAGCCGGGTGATTCCGGCCGGCAAGACCATGTGTTCGTTGTGCTCGCGGCTGCGACGCGGCGCGCTGTATGCCTATGCGCAGGCGCACGGCGTGACCAAGATCGCGCTCGGTCATCATCGCGACGACATCGTGGCCACGTTCTTCATGAACCTGTTTCACCACGCCCGGCTCGCGGCGATGGCACCCAAGCTGCGCAGCGACGATGGCCAGCATGTGGTGATCCGCCCGCTGGCCTATGTGCGCGAGGCCGACATCGCCGCCTACGCGCAGGCGCGCCGGTTCCCGATCATTCCGTGCAACCTGTGCGGCAGCCAGGAAAATTTGCAGCGCCAGCAGGTCGGCCGCATGTTGCAGCACTGGGATCGCGAGCAGCCCGGGCGGGTCGAACAGATCGCCCGCGCGCTGGGCGATGTGCGGCCCGAGCAACTGGCCGACCGCACGCTGTTCGATTTCCTGTCGCTGGGCCGCTGCAATGACGCAGCACCGCCTGATCCCGACTCCAACGCCTGGCTCGCCGCAAGCGATATCACACACGACAGCGACTGACGCGGCCCGTCCGGCCGCCGTCCGTCTTCCACCCTCCACGTTTCCTCCTCTTCGGTCTGACGCATGTTCTTTCGCAATCTCACCTTGTTTCGCTTTCCCACCACGCTGGATTTCTCCGAGATCGACACGCTGCTGCCGCAAGTGCAGCTCAAGCCGGTCGGCCCGCTGGAAATGAGCTCACGCGGTTTCATCTCCCCGTTCGGCCGCGATGAGCAGGACGTGCTCTCGCATCGTCTGGAAGATTTCCTCTGGCTCACCGTCGGTGGCGAGGACAAGATCCTGCCCGGCGCGGTGGTCAACGACCTGCTCGAGCGCAAGGTCGCCGAGATCGAAGAGAAGGAAGGCCGTCGCCCCGGCGGCAAGGCACGCAAGCGCCTCAAGGACGACCTGATCCATGAGCTGTTGCCTCGCGCCTTCGTCAAGAGCTCGCGTACCGATGCCATCCTGGATCTGCAGCACGGCTACATCGCGGTCAACAGCTCCAGCCGCAAGAGCGGTGAGAACGTGATGAGCGAGATCCGCGGCGCGCTCGGCAGCTTCCCGGCGCTGCCGTTGAATGCCGAAGTCGCACCGCGCGCCATCCTCACCGGCTGGATCGCCGGCGAGCCCTTGCCCGAAGGCCTCAGCCTGGGCGAAGAATGCGAGATGAAGGATCCGATCGAAGGCGGCGCGGTGGTCAAGTGCCAGCACCAGGAACTGCGCGGCGAGGAGATCGACAAGCACCTGGAATCCGGCAAGCAGGTCACCAAGCTGGCGCTGGTGCTGGACGACAATCTGTCGTTCGTGCTCGGCGACGATCTGGTGATTCGCAAGCTCAAGTTCCTCGACGGCGCACTGGACCAGCTCGAACACAGCGACGACGACGGCGCACGCGCCGAACTCGACGCCCGCTTCGCGCTGATGAGCGCCGAAGTGCGCCGCCTGTTCCTGTTGCTGGAAACCGCGTTGAAGCTGAGCAAGGCCGAGTAACCAAAATTCGAACAGTGGCGTCGTTGAGGCGCGATCCGAGCCGTAAATCAAAAGCTCTCGGTGAGTCGAGGGCGCGGTGCCCTCACCACTTGCAGGACACGCCGTGAATCCGTCCGTGGAGGCTCAGTGGCGGCATCCATGCCGCCACATGGTCCCGCAAGCGGTGAGGACACCGCACCAGACAGTCAGTCGGTTGTTTTATTAAGAGCTTGTCCGTTGCTCGGCTTGTTTTGGGAAGCTGAGCGGACGCGCCGTTATCCAAACAACGCAGGTCGTGCTTTGCTTGCACTCTGCACACCGACCATCTCGACTGGTCCTTGCCCGCTCACCGTCGCGGGACCTTACGCGGCATGGATGCCGCGTAAGAGCCTACATGGACGTACTTGCGGCGTGTCCCGCGATGGTGGGCGGGCAAGGGCCCTCCAGCCAAGCCGCAGATCAGCCGCCCAACAACAGACGCATCCACACCGTTTAACCACCTCTCAAGACAACCGAGAGCTTGAGCGCCAGCTTTGTTTGGATGTTCCCAAGCCGAGCGGTTGAGGGCACGTTGAGCTGCGCCTTGCGCATTGCGCCAAGTATGGCGTGATGGATGCAGTGCCACCACAGATCACGCGCGCGCCGTCATCGAATGTCTCAATCATTCCATCTCACCACCTGACACATCGCAGCGCTATCCTGTGCCCATGTTCAAGCCCGTCCGCCGCCTCATCGCGCCCACACCGCAGCTTGTCGAACGCGACTGCGTGCGTCTTGAACTGGAAGGGCGCCAGATCGAGGTGCTGCGCGTGCGCGACCCGCGTGCGCGGCGCATCAAGCTCAGTGTGGACGAACGCGGCGCCCGGCTGACGCTGCCGATCCGCGCCAGCCTGATTTCCGGCGAACGTTTTTTGCTGGCGCACCTGGAGTGGCTGAGCACGCAGCTGTCGCGCTATCAGCAGGTGGATGCCTTCCCCGCGCTGGAGCGTGGCGTGCCGGGGCTGCTGCCGTTACGCGGCGCCTTGCTGCCGCTGAGCTGGCACGACGGGCGCTACGCACGCATCGAACTCACTGATGACGGCGCGCAATTCCATGTGCCCACCCGACTGGGCGATGCAGGTCTGCGCCGCACGTTGAAGGAATTTTACGAAGCACAGGCACGTGCCGATGTCGGCCGTTGGCTGCCGACTTATCTGCCTGGCTTGCCGCGCGCACCGGCACGGGTGCGGCTGAAAGTGATGTCTTCGCAGTGGGGCTCGCTCGCACCGGATGGCTCGATGGCGCTGGATCTGGCGCTGGTGCTCGGCCGCCCGTCCGCATTCGAATACGTGCTGGTGCACGAGCTCTGTCATCTGCTGCAGGCCAACCACTCGCCCGCGTTCTGGGCCGAAGTGGAACAGCGCTTTCCCGCCTGGCGCGACGAACGCAGTTATTTCCACGAGCACGGCCGCCAACTCAAGGCGCAGTTGCGGCGGTTGTTGCAGGCCGAGTGATGGGTGGTGTGTCGCACCGCCAGTCACAAGCCTGATGACACCCATGCTGCGATGGCAATGCGTGTTCGCGTGCAGGCACAACCCGCATCGACCATCACTCGCGCGGCATCAACTCGGCCAAAAACCCATTGATCACCGCCGCCACCGCTTCCGGCGTTTCCATATGCACGTGGTGCGTGCCGGGCAGAAGATGCAGGCGCGCATCGCGCATCAGCGCCACGCGGTGATCGCGTAACGCATCCGGGAAATACACCTGCGCCGGCGTGGCGAAGATGGCCTGGGTCGGGCAGGCGATGGAGGCCAGCAGCACGTCGATCTGCGCCTCGGTCATGCGGATTGCGGTCGGCAAGGTCAGGCGCGGGTCGCTGCACCAGCTATAGCCGCCTTCGACCGCGCGCACGCCGCGCTCCACCAGCAGTCGTGCGGCCGGTTCGGTGAGCTGGTTGGCCATCATGCGTGCGCGTACCGGCATCTCCATCGACGGGAACACCCGCAGCGGCCGCTGCGCCAGCGTGCGAGCCGAGGCCACCGCATCGCGCAGGCGGGTGGCGGTGCTTTCCACCGGCTCGGCCAGCGCGCCCAATGCCTCGATCGCGATCAAGGCCTCCACGCGTTCCGGCGCCGCGGCCGCGAGCAGGCTGGCAACGCCGCCGCCCAGCGAGTGGCCGAGCACGCTGAAGCGCTCCCAGCCCAGCGCATCGGCCACCTGCAGCAGAATCCCGATCGCGCTGCTGAGCGTGTATTCGGCACCGGTCGGCAACCACGCGCTATGGCCGTGACCAGGTAGATCGAGCAGCACCAGATCCAGATCCTGCGCGTGCAGGTGCGCGCTTAGCGGTAGAAAGCTGGCCGCGTTGTCGAGCCAGCCATGCAGTGCCAGCATCCGGCGCGGGCCGCGCGCGTGATTGCGCAACCCTGTGATCTGACCAATCGGCAGCTCGCACGCAAACGGCTCCAACCTCATACGCGACGTGCCAACGCGGCCAGTGCCTGCGCATGTGCCGGGCTGGCGTTGAGACAGGGGATATAACTCAGTGTGGCGTTACGCTCGGCCAGCGTTTCGGCAAAGCCCAAGGCCACTTCTTCCAGTGTTTCCAGGCAATCGGTGGCAAAGCCCGGGCAGACCAGATCGAAGCTGCGCACGCCACCTTCGGCCAGTTTCCACAGCGTCGGTTCGGCGTAGGGCTGCAGCCAGCGCTCCGCGCCGAAGCGCGACTGGTAACCCATCTCCCAGTCGTCCGCGCTCAGGCCCAGCGCGGCGACGATCGCCTGCGCGCTGCGCTCGCATTGCTGCGGGTACGGGTCGCCGGCATTGGCCACGCGCTGCGGCAGCCCGTGGAAGGAGAACATCAGCTTCTCGCTGCGTCCATGCGCCTGCCAGTGCGCACGGATGGAATCGGCGATCGCTGCGACCCAGCCGGCGTCTTCGCAATAGTCCTGGATCACCTCCACCGCGATCTCCGGCGCGCTCGGGCGCCAGGCATCGATCACGTCCTGGATCGAGGCGGTGGTGGTGGTCGAATACTGCGGATACAGCGGCAGCACCACGATGCGCTTGATGCCGCGCGCACGCAGACCGTCCAGCGTTTTGCGCAGCGCCGGCTGGCCGTAACGCATGGCCCATTCCACATGCCAGTCGGGCATCACCTCTTTCAGACCCTCGGCCAGGCGACGCGTGTACACCGCCAACGGCGAGCCGTCCGGCAGCCACACCTTGGCGTATTTCTCCGCCGACTTGGGCCCGCGGATCGGCAGGATCACCCCGTACAGCAGCGGCTTCCAGAACAGCGGTGGGATCGCGACCACGCGGCGGTCGCTGAGGAACTCGGCCAGGTAGCGGCGCACGGCCGGGGCGGTGGGCGACTCGGGGGTGCCGAGATTGACGACCAGCAGGGCGGTATCGGAGGTGGTATTCATGCCGAGTATTCTGGCAGAGCGCAGCAGCGCTGCCGAGGACAGCACACCGATCGACCTCATTGACGGCCTCTTGATCGCCCGGTTGCGCTCACCACCGATTCATTGCGCCACCACTAACGTCGCGCCATTGCTATCTTTGACGGATCGTCCTTTGGAGCTTGTCATGCCCCGTTTGTCGCGCCTGGCCCTGTTGTTGTCGTTGACCTTCGCCGCCGGCCATGCCGTTGCCGGCCCGGAAGAGGACCAGCGCGCGCGTAACGCGGTTCGCGTGCTCAACGAGATCATGAAGATCCCCGAGCAGTCCATCCCGGACAAGCTGCTCGACGAGGCGCGCGCCATCGTGGTCATCCCCGACACGCTCAAGGCCGGTCTGGTGATCGGCGGCCGTCGCGGCCACGGCTTGATGTCGATGAAGAACGCCGACGGCAGCTGGTCGCAGCCGGTGTTCGTCAAGCTCACCGGCGGCAGCATCGGCTTCCAGGCCGGCGTGCAGTCCTCCGATGTGGTGCTGGTGTTCCGCAACGACCGCAGCCTGGACAACATCGTCAACGGCAAGTTCACCCTTGGCGCAGATGCCGGCGTGGCCGCCGGCCCGGTCGGCCGCAATGCCGCCGCCGCCACCGACGGCCAGCTCAAGGCTGAAATCTGGTCGTGGTCGCGCGCCCGTGGCCTGTTCGCCGGCGTCGCACTGGATGGCGCGATCCTGCAAATCGACGATGCCGCCGATCTGAATGCCTACGGTGGCGGCGCCACCCCGCGCATGATCTTCGAAGGCCGCACCAACGAGCGCGCGTCCACCGACGTGATCGCCTTCCGCGATCGCCTGGAAGAGGCCACTTACACCGCGCGCGCCAATCGCGGCACCGACGGCGCCGCCGAGGGCACCGCACCTGCACCGCGTCCGCAGACCCCGCCACCGGCACAGGCCGCGAGCACCCCGCCGCCGCCGGCCAACGAGGCCAGCACCGTGCCGATGCAGCCCAGCGCCACGCCGCCGCCGCAACAGGGATTCCAACCGGTCTCCGATGGCGAAATTCGCACCGAATCGCTGGACGGCAACCGCTAAACCGCTGTCATCCCCCTGCGCGGTGCGCTGGGGTATCCTGCGTCTTCCTTCTTTTCAGCAAGCGAGCAGATCATGGGCGGTTTCAGCATTTGGCACTGGCTGATCGTGCTGGTGATCGTGTTGCTGGTGTTCGGTACCAAGCGGCTCACCAGCGGTGCCAAGGATCTCGGCAGCGCGGTCAAGGAATTCAAGAAAGGCATGCACGACGACGACAAGCCGGCCGCAAAGCTCGGCGACGACGCACGCACGGCCGAGCAGGCGCGTGAGGCGCAGGCCGAGCGCGACCGCGACGCGCGTTGATCCGGAGCGGCGTCGGTGTTTGACATAGGTGTTGGCGAACTGACGCTGATCGCGATCGTCGCCCTGGTGGTGCTCGGTCCCGAGCGTTTGCCCAAGGCGGCCCGGTTTGCCGGATTGTGGGTGCGCCGCGCGCGCATGCAATGGGATTCGGTCAAGCAGGAACTGGAGCGCGAGTTGGAGGCCGAAGAGCTCAAGCGCAGCCTGCAGGACGTGCAGACCTCGCTGCGCGAGGCCGAAGACCAGTTGCGCAACAAGCAGCAGCACCTGGAGCAGGGCGCTCGCGCGCTGCATGACGAGGTGGGCCGCGATATCGATATCCGCAGCAGTGCGACACCGGTGGCGACGCCGCTGGAGCTGGCGCATGCGGATCTGTCGGCTGGGACCAGTGCTGAGTCGGTCGCAGGGACGTCGGCGGCAGGAACGCCGGAAGTGGCCGCCGTCGCTGCACCAGCGGCTGCGGCACCGGTGATTGCACAGGCACAGCCAATCGCCCCGGCGCCCCATCAAACGTTGGTACCGGCCCCGCATGACCCCGTGGTGCCGGCACCGCATGCCGCACATCTCACCAGCGCGCATGCGCCGGTGACTGCCGCACCCATCGATGCGAGCACGCCGCTCGAGCCGAGCACCGCGACAGAGCCGACCGAGCCGACCAAGATCCAGGAGAAGCAGCCGTGAGCCTGTTCGACGACGCACAGGCCGAAAGCAGTCTGATCGAGCATCTGGTCGAGTTGCGCGCGCGCCTGGTGCGCGCGCTGATCGGCCTGGGCGTGGTGCTGTTGGCGCTGCTGCCGTTCTCCCGCGCGATCTATTCCTGGCTGGCGGCGCCGCTGATTTCGCAGCTGCCGCTGGGGCAGACGATGATCGCGATGAATCCGGCCGGCGCGTTCTTCGCCCCGCTCAAGCTGACCTTCTTCGTGGCGGTGTTCTTCAGCGTGCCGTGGCTGCTGTATCAGGCCTGGGCGTTCGTGGCGCCGGGCCTGTATCAGCGCGAAAAGAAGTTGGCGTTTCCGCTGCTGGCCTCAGCGGTGGCGTTGTTCTATATCGGCTGCGCCTTCGCGTATTTCCTGGTGCTGCCGGCGGTGTTCCACTTCCTGACCACGTTCAAGCCGGACGTGATCGCCATTACCCCGGATGCCAATTCCTATCTGGATTTCGTGCTGGCGATCTTCTTCGCCTTCGGCGCGAGCTTCGAGCTGCCGGTGGCGCTGGTGATCCTGGTGCTGCTGGGCTGGGTCACGCCCAAGCAACTGAGCGAAGGCCGTGGCTACGCCATCGTCGGCATCTTCATCCTGGCCGCGGTGCTCACCCCGCCGGACGTGGTCTCGCAGCTGATGCTCGCGATCCCGATGTGCCTGCTCTACGAGCTCGGCATCGTCGCCTCACGCGCGGTCGGGCCGAAAGCCGCCTAGCGCGCCGCGCGTCAGGCACCGACAGTGCCAGGCCTCTCCTTGTAGGAGCGCACTTGTGCGCGATGAAGCTTTCCCGGGAAAGCTTCATCGCGCACAAGCGCGCTCCTACGATCCCGAGTGATCCGGTCGCATGCACATATGCGCTTGATAGCCAAAGCGCAGTGCTTTGACGTGTCAGGACGACGGCTGGGTGTGCAAAATGGACGCCTGTTTGCACAAGGCGCCAGGCCAACGCAGGTGCTAGCTGGCACCGAAGGTGCCGCTCATCGTAGGAGCGCACCCGGGCGCGATTGAGGCTTTCCCGGGAAAGCTTGTTCGCGCACAAGTGCGCTCCTACACTTCAGGCGGCAAACACGTCCGGGCGCGACGGTGCGGTCGGCTGGGCGACGCTGCCGTCGTGCGTGAACATCTGCTTCCAGGCGGCGTAGACCGAGCCGGCGAACACCGGCATCAGCACGGCCATCAGCAGCAGCTGGGCCAGCCACATCGCCACGGTCTGACCGGCCACCAGGCCGACGATCAGCGCCACGATCATCACTGCGAAATAGATCGCGAAGATGCTGATGAAGGCCAGCACGAAAAACACCAGCATCGCCGGCAGGTTGTGCAGGCTGGCCCGCAGGCTCTCGCGCAGCGCGTGGCCGCCGGTGCTGCGGTCGAACATCACCTGCGGCGGCATCACGAATAGCGCCAGCGTCATTGCCGCAAAGGTGGCAATGGTCAGCAGCAGCCACAGCAGGATGCGGCCGGCCGGCAGGCTGGCGGCGAGCTGCTCGATCTGCACCGGGTCAGGCTGCGCGCCGGACTGGCTGATCTGATTGATCTTGACCATCACCTCGGACAATTGCTGCAGCCCGTTGGCGCCGATCATCACCAGCAGCAGCACGCCCAGCAGCAGGCCGGCGATCAGCTGCGGCAGCAGCGACACCAGCAGATGCGGCGCGCGGCCGTCCTGCAGGCCGTGCAGCAAATGCGACGGTTTGGCGATGCGGCCTTCGTCCACCTCGCGGATCGCCCACAGCATGCCGCCCATGAACAACGGGCCGGCCAGCACTAGCAGGAACTGCAACGCCGGGCCGAGCAGCGGCACCAGCACCGACAGCGACACCACCAGGGTGGCGGTCACGCTCCAGATCACCCCCAGCGAGCCAAGCGCTAGCGGCGCCCGCTTCAGCAGCGAGAAACCGGTCAACAGCCATTCTGCGCCGGCAGACGCCGGCACCTTGCGGATTTCGCTCATTCCCATTCCGGATCGACACGCACCGGACCATCCGGCGTGTGGCGATTATCGCTGCTTTTACGTGTGCGCGGCGGGATGAGCGATCACTGTTTGCAGGCCGCGTGCGTGATGCACGAAGCGGCGCAGCAGCTTGCGGGCGATCGGCGCGGCGGTGACCTCGCGGGCGACCGTACGCGCGCAGTGGCCGTGGCGGGCGATGCACTCGGCGCGCGCCTGCACATAGCCGCGCATGTGGTGGGTGGCGAACTCCGGATGGAACTGCACGCCCCAGGTGGCCTGGCCCCAGCGGAACGCATGGCAACGGTCCTGGCGCGAATGCGCCAGCACGATGGCGCCATCGGGTGCGCGCACCACGGTTTGCATATGTGTGGCGTGTGCGGGGAAATGGGCCGGCAGGCCGGCAAACAAGGGGTCTTGCTCGGCCGGCGGGTGCAGTTCCAGCGCGATGGTGCCGGACTCGCGCCCGGCCGGGTTGTAATCGACCTCGCCGCCCAGCGCATGTGCCAGCAGCTGGTGCCCGTAGCAGATGCCCAGCAGCGGCATGCCCTGGTGGGCAGCCTCGCGCAGCCAGTCGGCGCTGCGTTCGCTCCACTCGGCGCGGTCGGTGACATAGGCGGCCGAGCCGCTGACGATGGTGCCGGCAAAGCCGTCGCGATCCGGCAGGCGGTCGCCATTGGCGACATCGATGACCACGGTCTCGCGCTCGGCCAGCCCGGCCGCCACGCGGATCCAGTGCGGAAAACGGCCGTATCGCTTCATCTCCGGCACGGGGTGCCCGGTTTCGATGATCAGGAACGGCAAGGCGGACATGCGGTCGAAAAATCCAGCGGCGACTGATGTGCCCGATTGTATGCAGCTCCAGCCGGTTTTTTTCAACTGGCGAGCCAACGCATCCAGCTAAGGTTATGCCGGATGGCTATGTGTTGATGATTTGCTGGCTGGGCGGGGAGCTGGCCCCCCTCTCTCTGCCGGGCGAGAGGGCACGGCTTGCGTGCCACTGGCGGGCGTGCCTTCGGGCGCCCGCGTCGCAAGCGCGGGCCGGGGCGCGGAGTGAGCCCCTCTCCCGCCGGGAGAGGGGTTGGGGTGAGGGTTGCCTGCGCCGATAACTGTGCAAACCCCCCGCAATCCGCTACTCCCGAGGCGGCAACACCGACAGCACCTCTTCCACCGTGGTCAGCCCGGCGGCGACCTTTTCCAGGCCTGTCCGCCGCAACGTGCGCAAGCCCTCGCCGCGAGCGGCGTGGCTGAAGCTGGCCAGGTCGGTGTCGGCGCGGATCAGGCTGCGCAGGCGCGGGGTCACCGGCAGCAATTCGTACAAACCCACACGCCCCAGATAGCCGGTGCGGCGGCATTCCAGGCAGCCGACCGGGGCGTGCACGTTGAGCACCTCCGGCAGCGCTTCGCCCGGCTCACGGATCGCCGACCAGTCGTCGTCGCTGAGCGTGTGCGGGCGCTTGCAGTGCACGCACAAGGTGCGCACCAGGCGTTGCGCCAGCACGCCGTTGAGCGTGGAGGCGACCAGATAGTGCGGCACGCCCAGATCCAGCAAACGGGTGATCGCCGAGGCGGCGTCGTTGGTGTGCAGCGTCGACAACACCAGATGCCCGGTGAGCGAGGCCTGTACCGCCATCTGCGCGGTTTCCAGGTCGCGGATTTCGCCGATCATGATGATGTCCGGGTCCTGCCGCAGCAGCGTGCGCACACCGCTGGCAAAATCCAGATCGATGTTCTGCTGGACCTGCATCTGGTTGAATTCCGGCGCGATCATTTCGATCGGGTCTTCCACGCTGCACACGTTCACATCCGGCGTGGCCAGGCGCTTGAGCGTGGAATACAGCGTGGTGGTCTTGCCTGAACCGGTCGGGCCGGTGACCAGCACGATGCCGTGCGGGCGCTCGACCAGCGCGCTCCAGCCGGCGGCTTCTTCGGGGCTGAAACCGAGCTGCTCGATGCTCTTGAACGCCGAATCCGGGTCGAAGATGCGCATCACGCACTTCTCGCCGAATGCGGTGGGCATCGTGGACAGGCGCATTTCCACCTCGCGCCCGCCCGGCGAACGGGTTTTGATGCGGCCGTCCTGCGGGCGGCGGCGTTCGGCCAGGTCCATGCGGCCGAGCACCTTGATGCGGCTGACCACCGCGGTCATCACCGAGGGCGGCACTTCCAGCACCTTGTGCAGCACCCCGTCGATGCGGAAGCGCATGCGCCCGGCTTCGCGGCGTGGCTCCAGATGGATGTCGCTTGCCCGTTGTTCGTAGGCGTATTGCAGCAGCCAATCGACGATATGCACGATGTGGTGGTCGTCGGCATTGACGTCGCCGGCGCGGCCCAACTCCACCAATTGCTCGAAGCTGGGCAGGCCCGCGCCCGGCTCGGCGCTGCGCACATCGCCACGCGCGCCGCGCACCGACTGGGTCACGCCGAAGAGCTCCATCGTGTAGCGATGCAGGTCCAGCGGGTTGATCAGCGCCAGCTCGATCCGACGACGGCTCAGATGCTGCACGTCGGCCAGCCATTCCAGCGCCAGCGGCTCGCTGGTGGCGATCAGCACGCGCTCGGCGTCCAGCGCCAGCGGCAGGATGCGGTGGCGGCGTGCGTAGGCATGCGACACCACGCCGGTGACCGCGGCCACATCGATGCGGGTGGGATCGATACGTAGATAACGCAGGCCTGTGCGGGTGGCCAGCCATTCGGTCAGCCGTTCCAGGCCGAGTTCGCCGGCCGGCGGCTGCGCGGCATGCAGCTTGAGGTTGGCCAGCAGCACCAGCGGATGCACTTCGCTGGCGTTGCGCACGCCGGCGGCGGAGAACTGCACGCGTTCGTGTTCGTGCGGCACCACCATGCCATCGGCAAGCAACGCGGCAGCGACCGGGTCGAACATCAGCCGGCCGCGTGGCAGCAGTGCCACTGCATTGTCCGGATCGGCCGTACGCCGCTGTTCCATGCTCGATGTTCCCCTGCCGCGGTACTCCGCGGCAAAGCGCTGCGGGTCGGCCGGTATACTAGCGCACCCCTTCCGCACGGCCCTTGCTGCATGTCCGATTCCCGGCGCGTTCCAATCACTTTTCAGGGCCTGATCCAGACCCTCAACCAGTACTGGGCCGAGCAAGGCTGCGTGCTGATCCAGCCGCTGGACCTGGAAGTGGGCGCGGGCACGTTCCATCCGGCCACGTTCCTGCGCGCGCTGGGGCCGGAGCCGTGGAATGCCGCCTACGTGCAGCCCTCGCGTCGCCCCACCGACGGCCGCTACGGCGAAAATCCCAACCGCCTGCAGCGCTATTACCAGTACCAGGTGGCGATGAAGCCCAACCCGGACAACATCCAGGACCTGTATCTGGGCTCGTTGCAGGCGCTGGGCATCGACCCGCTGGTGCACGATCTGCGCTTTGTCGAAGACAACTGGGAATCGCCGACGCTCGGCGCCTGGGGCCTGGGCTGGGAAGTCTGGCTCAACGGTATGGAGGTCACGCAGTTCACCTACTTCCAGCAGGCTGGCGGGCTGGAGTGCAAACCGGTGCTGGGCGAGATCACCTATGGGCTGGAACGGCTGTGCATGTACCTGCAGAGCTGCGACAACGTCTACGACCTGGTCTGGACCTACGGCCCGGACGGCACCCCGGTGAGCTATGGCGATGTGTACCACCAGAACGAAGTGGAGCAGAGCGCCTACAACTTCGAGCATGCCAATGTGGAAGAGCTGTTCCATCGCTTCGACGCCTGCGAAGCCGAGGCCAAGCACTTGATCGAGGTCGGCTTGCCGCTGCCGGCGTATGAGCAGGTGACCAAGGCTAGCCACGCCTTCAACCTGCTGGATGCGCGCCGCGCGATCAGCGTGACCGAACGCCAGCGCTACATCCTGCGCGTGCGCACGTTGTCGCAAGGCGTGGCGCAGGCGTATTACGCACAGCGGGAGAAGCTGGGCTTCCCCGGGGTAAAGAAGTAACTCAAAGCCCTCTCCCACCGGGAGAGGGGTTGGGGTGAGGGTACGGGGCGTAGCCCTCATGCACCCAAACTCCACAGAGCTTCGCCCGTACCCTCATCCGCCTCTTCGAGGCACCTTCTCCCGGCGGGAGAAGGACCAGCAAGCCCCTCTCCCACCGGGAGAGGGGTTGGGGTGAGGGTACGGAGGCGAAGCCCTCTTGCACTCAAACTCCATAGGCTTCGCCCGCACCCTCATCCGCCTCTTCGAGGCACCTTCTCCCGACGGGAGAAGGGAACACGTAAAGGTCCACGTCTTATGAGCGAACAACTTCCCCTGCTGATCGAATTGGGCACCGAAGAGCTGCCGGTCAAGGCGCTGCCGGGTCTGGCGCAGGCCTTCTTCGATGGCGTCCTGGCCGGTTTGGAAAAGCGCGGCGTCGCGGTCACGCGTGGCGATGCCAAGCCGCTGTCCACACCGCGCCGTCTGGCGGTGCTGCTGCCGGGCGTGGCCACCGAGCAGCCCGAACAGCGTTCCGAAGTGCTGGGCCCGTATCTCAACATCGCGCTGGATGCCGAGGGCAAGCCGACCAAGGCGCTGGCCGGTTTCGCCGCCAAGGCCGGGATCGACTGGACCGCGCTGGAGCGCACCAGCGATGCCAAGGGCGAGCGCTTCGTGCATCGCGCGGTGACGCCGGGCGCGCGCACCGCCGATTTGTTGCCGGACATCCTGCGCGAAGCCATCGCCGCCATGCCGATCCCGAAACCGATGCGCTGGGGCGCGCACGAATACGCCTTCGCGCGGCCGGTGCAGTGGCTGGTGTTGCTGTTCGGCGATGCGGTGATCCCGGCAGAGTTGCTGGGCGTGCGTGGCGATCGCCTCACCCGTGGGCATCGCTTCATGCATCAGGGCGAGATAGCGCTGGCAGCACCGGGCGATTACGTCGAAGCGCTGCGCGCCGCGCACGTGCTGGTGGATGCGGACGCACGCCGTGCGCGCATCGTCGAAGAAGTCGAAGCGGCCGCAAAGCAGGCCGGCGGCAGTGCGCGCATCAGCGAGGACAATCTGCAGCAGGTGGTCAACCTGGTCGAGTGGCCGTCGGCGGTGCTGTGCAGCTTCGAGCGCGATTTCCTGGCGGTGCCGCAGGAAGCGCTGATCGAAACCATGGAGATCAATCAGAAATTCTTCCCGGTGCTGGACGACGGCGGCAAGTTGACCGAGCAGTTCATCGGCATCGCCAATATCGTCTCCAAGGACGTGGCCGAAGTCGCCAAGGGCTACGAGCGGGTGATCCGTCCGCGTTTTGCCGATGCCAATTTCTTCTTCGACGAAGACCTCAAGCAGGGGCTGGAGGCGATGGGTGCGGGCCTGGCCAGCGTCACGTATCAGGCCAAGCTGGGTACGGTGGCCGACAAGGTGGCGCGCGTGGCTGCGCTGGCCGAAATTATTGCTCCGCAAGTGGGTGCCGATCCGGTGCAGGCGCGTCGCGCCGCGGAATTGGCCAAGAACGACCTGCAGTCGCGCATGGTCAACGAATTCCCCGAATTGCAGGGCATTGCCGGCCGGCATTACGCCAAGGCTGCTGGCGAGCCTGGCGAGATTTCGCTGGCGATCGATGAAGCGTACCAACCCCGTTTTGCCGGCGACGATATTGCGTTGTCGCCGTTGGGCAAGGTGTTGGCGATTGCTGAGCGGTTGGATACCTTGGCCGGCGGGTTTGCAGCTGGGCTGAAGCCGACCGGCAACAAGGATCCGTTTGCGTTGCGGCGCAATGCGTTGGGTTTGGCGCGGACGGTGATTGAGAGTGGGTTTGATCTGGATTTGAAGGCGACGCTACTAACTGCGGCCAAGTTGATGCCGTGGGATCGCCTTGTGAGAAAAGCTACGCTAAAGAACGAAGAAACGATTTCTGATATCGACTCTACGCAATACGCACAGCTAGCTTCTGAAATTTTTGACTTCATCCTCGACCGCCTACGCGGCTACTACGCAGACAAGGGCGTGCCTGCTACGCACTTCAACGCGGTCGCTGCCTTGTTCTCGGTCGCGCCCGAGGGCGCTCCTACAGCGCTTGGCGTAGGAGCGCACCTGGGCGCGACCCACGGTTCCCTCTACGACTTCGACCGCCGCATCGATGCGATCGGCATCTTCGCCACGCTGCCCGAAGCCGAAGCCCTGGCCGCGGCCAACAAGCGCATCCGCAACATCCTGCGTAAGGTCGAGGGCGAGATTCCCGGCGATATCGACACCAGCCTGCTGCGTGAGCCGGCCGAAGAAGCCTTGGCCGAAGCAGTGGAAGCGGCCATCGGCGATACCGGCGATGCGCTGCACCGCCACGACTATGTTGCGGTGCTCGCGCGCCTGGCGCGCCTGCGCCCGCAGGTCGATGCGTTCTTCGATGGAGTAATGGTCAATGCCGAGGACGCGCAGCTGCGCGCCAATCGGCTCGCGTTGCTGAAGAAGCTCGGCGACCGCCTCGGCAGCGTCGCCGCCATCGAGCATCTGTCCAACTGATGGCAGCGTCCGCCGGCGCGGTGCACTGGCAGACCGCCCAGGCCGCGTTGGCACGTCGCGACCTGGGTGTGGCGGCGTCTGCATTGCAGGCGCTGCTGGCGGTGAACCCCACCCACGTGTCCGCACGCGTGCTATTGGCCGGCACCGTGTTGGCCAACGGCAAGATGCGCGAGGCGGTTGCGCAGTTACGGCTTGCCGCCAGAGACCTCGGCGACGACGTGGCAATGCGTTGCCGTGTGGCGCAAGCCTTGTTGCGCGTTGGCGAGCACCGCGAACTGCATGCGTTGCTGCGGCATCCGTCGGTGATGCAGTGCCAGGACGGCGCCACGCTGGCGCTGCTCGCGCATGTGCATCAATCGCTCGGCGAACATGTCGAGGCACTGGCCATGATGCAGCGCGCGCAGGCCTGTGGTTTCGATGGTGCTGACTTCCGTTTCTTTCTTGCGGTGCAACTGCAATTCAATAATCGCCTAGACGATGCAGCGCAGGCGTTGGATCGCGCATTGGCGCTGTCGCCGGGCTATGGCCGCGCCGCGCTGACGCGTGCGCGGCTACGCCGTCAGACTGCAAGCAGCAATCATCTCGATCAGTTACGTCAGCAGCTGCAGCTCGCCAAGCCCGACAGTGAAGATCGCGCCGGGCTGGCGTTCGCGCTGTACAAGGAGCTGGAAGATCTCGGCCAGACAGATGCCGCCTGGGAGGCCCTGCAGCATGGCAATGCGGTGATGCATGCGCGCTTGCGCCACGATGCCGACGCAGAAGCAGCGTTGTACACGCAGTTGGGCGCATTGGCCGAACAAGGCGTGTTCGCCGCGCAGGAATCCAGTAACGCACAAGGCCCGCAACCGATCTTCGTGCTCGGTTTGCCGCGCTCGGGCACCACGGTGCTGGAGCGAATGCTGGGCAATCATGCGCAGATCGTGTCGGCCGGCGAATTGAACGACTTCGGCCATCAGTTGCGCTGGGGTGCCGACCAGGCCGGCCGCAGCCTGCTGGATGCGCGCCTGCTGCAGGCGCTTCCCACGCTGGATTATGCGCAGATCGGCGCGCGCTATCTGGAACAAACGCAGTGGCGTGCCGGATCGGCGCGCTGGTACATCGATAAGTTGCCGACCAATGCGGTGGCGATCGGCGCGATCGCGCGTGCCTTGCCAGGTGCGTTGATCGTGCATCTGGTGCGCGAGCCGATGGCGGTGTGTTTTTCCAATTACCGCGCGCTGTTCGGCGATTCCTATGCCTACAGCTACGACCTGCACACGCTGGCGCGTCACTATCAGGCGTATCACGGGTTGATGGCGCAATGGCGCGTGGCGTTGCCGGGCCGGGTGATCGATGTGGACTACGCGCAGATGGTGCGTGATCCGTCTACGGTGCTGGAGCAGTTGATGCTGCGCTGTGGGTTGGAGATCGAGCCTGGGCAGATCGATATCACCCGCAATGCGGCCGCGTCGGCCACGCTCAGCAGCGTGCAGGTACGCGAAGGCGTGCATGGGCGCAACGTGGAAGAGTGGCGACGTTATGCCACGCAGCTGGAGCCGCTGTGGCAGGCATTGTTGCAGGCAGGCCTGATCGACGTGGGCTTGCGTTAGCGGGGGCGAACAGATCTGAGGCGCCACGCCTGAAGACCTGCGCGCGCCTTCAATCTGCCTGCACGTCCGACGCACTCTGCCCAGGTGTGCAGCAGACAATCCGGCTGCGACGACGCGTGCGACGCCTTGGACGCTTTGCCTTGGGAGCAGATGGACAACTGACTGATGCGTGTTGCTTGCCCCGAACGTGCCTGCCCCAAACGTGCCCGGGCCAAAAACGCCAGCGGCAGCCGTTGTGGCTGCCGCTGGACGAATGCAACGCAGTGACTCAGTGCGCGCCGAAGCGCCAGTTCAATTCCAGCATGTAGGAACGGCCGTAACCGGTGTAGTTGAAGATGTTGTAGTACGGGTAGCTGGTGTAGGTGCGGTCGCGCGGCGGCCGGGTGTCGGCCAGGTTGTTGATCGTCGCCGTCAGCGAGATGTCGTCGTTGACCGCATAGTCCAGCGTTGCATTGAGCGTGGTCCACGCGCCGACCTTGCGTGCGCCTTCCACCGCATAGCCATCGGTGCTTTGTTGCGCGACGAAGTTGGGCGTGCGGCCATTGCGCTGGCCGAACAGCGTGGTGGTCCATGCATCTTTCTGCCACGTCACCGAGGCATTGACGATGCTGCGGAACTCGGAGGAGAAGAACGGTTCGCTGAGCAGATCGCGCACCGGGTCTTGCGGGAACTGCTGGCTTTCGTGCTTGAGTGTCAAGTTGTATTGCGCGTCGAAGACAAACAGGCCCCAGGATTCAGTGGCCAGGTTGTACGTCGCCTTGCTGAGCACGCCGGAGATTTCCTCGTTGGAGATATTGACCGGGTTGATGCGGATATTGCTCAAGCGGTTCGGGACCGGGGCATCGGCTGCGGTGCGATCGATGCGCGACAACGCATCCACGCAGGTGGGCGAGCCGATATCCAGGCTTCCCAGGCGGCAGGCCGATTCGGTCTGCAACAGATTGTCGGTGCTCAGGTCGCTGACTTTCTGGTCGATCTTGATGTTGTAGTAGTCGGCATTGACGCTGAAGCGCGCGCTAGGCGACCACACCACGCCATAGCCGAAGGACTTGGCGGTAATCGATTGCAGCTCGGGATTGCCGGCACGGCGGCCCTGGATGCTGGTGCCGGCGTAGGTGCAGTCGGCGATCGGCACGCCGGGTTCTTCGAGCGCGCAGCGGTAGTAGTCGTTGACACCCTGGAAGAAGCCGCTATCGCCGGCAAAGGTGAACGCCATGTCCGGTGCCTTGAACGCGGTGGCGTAGTTGCCGCGGAACAACAGCGCATCGGTCGGGCGGAATTCCAGCGCAGCCTTGTAGGTGAACTTGGAATCGCTACCACCGCCCTGGTTCTTGTAGTCGTCGAAGCGGCCAGACAGGTTGGCGGTGAGCGTGCTCAGGATCGGCACGCGCGTTTCGAACGCTGCCGCCCAGTTCTCGCGCTTGCCGCTGCCCTGGGTGCCGGTCAGCTGGTAGAAATCGCCAGCGATCACGCGTTGATCGGTCGGATTTTCCCAGTATTGGTTGCCGGCCTGCAGCACGCCGGCCACACCCACGGCGCCGGCCGGCAGAGTGAACAACTCGGTATTGGTGAGTTGCAGGTTGACGTTCTGGGTCCAGGTCCTGGACTTGGTGCGGATCTCGTCGTTGAAGCTGCGGTACTGCGCCGGCGTCAACGCGCGATAGAAGTTGGCATCGTTGGGCGAATAGATCGGGTAGCCGGAGAAGTCGCCCTGTGGCGCGCCCAGGAACTGTTCGCGGAAGAAGTCTTCGATGCGATCGGCCAACGGCCATTGCTGGCGGCTGTCGATGCGGTACTCGGCGCGCGCATAGTACGCATCGTAGGTCCAGTTGCTGGCGCCCAGCCCGCCCTTGATGCCAGCGGCGATGTTGTAGGAATCGGCGGTCTGGCGGTCGTTGTTGAAGGTCGGGCTACCGGCTTCTTCGGGCGCGAAGATGCGCTGGTAGCCTTCCAGTTGCTGGCTGTCCTGGTTGTAGAACAAGCCACCGGTGTCGGAGGAGGTCTGCCAGAAGCGCGAGCCGCTGTTGACCTCCACCTTGGTGCGATTGAGCAGCAACGTTGCGTAGCCTTGGGTGTTGTCGTTGAAAGCGTAAGTCAGGTTGGCATAGCCGCTGGCGCTGCGTTCCTTGTTGAGGATGCTGGCGTAACCGGGCTCGGTGCGGCTGCTGCAGAAGTTGCCGCGATTAGCGCGGTTGTCGTATTGCACCGAGCCGTTGAACAGCGGGCCCAGTGCATCGCAGTTTGCGGCGCCCGGGTCAATGTAAGTGGTTGGCGTGTTGTGCAGTGCGATGCGCGAGCCATAGCGCAGGGTCGGGTCCGGATTGTCGGAGGTGGAATCGAAATCGCGCCGCTGGTAGCCGTAGATCGGGTCCTGATTGTTGAGCTGCAGGCCCCAGACGATATCTGCCTTGCCGAGGGTGCTGCCGCCGGTGAGCTGGAAGCGCTGGTTGTTGCCGCCACCACCGTCGTAGGTGCCCATGCGGTAATTCATCTGCACGCCGTCGACGTGCTTCTTCAGGATGATGTTGACCACACCGGCAATGGCGCTGGAGCCGTAGATCGAGGACTGGTTGCCGGGCGCCACATCGATGCGTTCGACCATGCCCACCGGCACGCTGGCCAGATCGACGAAGTTGCTCTGGCCGTTGTAGAGCAGCGGGTAGTCGGCCATCGGCCGGCCGTCGATCAGCACCAGGGTGAAGCCGGGGTCCAGCCCGAGCAGGCTCAGCGATTTGGCGCCGGCGGTGAAGCCGCCACTGAACTGGCCGTCCTGCACCGAGCCGGTGGCCATCGGCTGCGAACGCAGCACGTCATAGACATCCTTGAAGCCGCGGCGCTGGATGTCCTGGGCGGTGATGGAGAACACCGGGCTGGCCGTTTCGACCTGCGACCGGGGAATCAACGAGCCTGTCACGGTGACCTTGTTCAATTCGGTCACTTCGTCCTTGTTCTGTGCGATCGCAAGCGACGGCAGGGCAAGCGACGGGAATGCAAGGGCGGCGCAGACGGCATTGACCAATAGATGACGCTTCATGAAAACCTCTCTCTCCAAAGGTGTGGAACAGGGCGCGCGGCAATCCGGGGGAGGGCCGCTTGGCATGCTGTCAACGAAACGTTAACAACACCCCGACTCTAACCAGCGCATGCGCGTCCGTATAGTCGAGATTGCTTAGATTTTTTGTCCCTTCACGCCCAGGCTGGGTATCCTTTGCCGATGCTTAAAGTCGTGTTTGCTCTCTCCCTGGTGTGCACCCTGCTCGTTCCGCTGCAAGCGGCTGCCCGCGGAACCATCGACAAGATCGAAATCAAAGGCTTGGACGGCGACGACGACGCCGAGATGATCGAGAACATCGAGGTCTCCCTGTCTCTTTATGAGGCTGTCGGCAAGGAGCAGGGCGAGTCGCGCATCGAGTATTTGCTGGCGCAGGCCGAGCGGCAGACGCGTGAGGCGTTGGAGCCTTTCGGCTATTACTCGCCGACCATCGAACTGGCTGCACCGCGCGAAGGCGACAAGGTCACGGTGGTGATCACGGTAGAGCGTGGCGAGCCGGTGCGGGTGCGGCAGTCGCATATCTCCATCACCGGCTGGGCCGAGCAGGACCGCTACCTGGGCCAGGACCTCAAGCAGTTCGAGCCGCACGAGGGCCAGGTCTTCAGCCACCCGCAGTACGAAGCCAGCAAGGTGCGCATCACCCGTCGTCTGGCCGAGCGTGGCTATTTCGATGCCGACTTCACTCAACGCCGCGTTGCCGTCACCCGTGCCGAGCATGCTGCCGATATCGATTTGAACTGGGACAGCGGCCGCCGCTACGACATGGGCAAGGTGCACTTCGATTACGACTACTTCCGCGAAGGCCTGTTCGACCCGTTGGTGTACTGGGACGAAGGTAGTTACTACCACGAAGGCAAGCTGGATCGCCTGCGCGAGTCGCTGACCAAACTCGATTACTTCAGCACCATCGACATCCAGCCCAAGCCCGAAGACGCCGACGACCAGGGCCGCGTGCCGGTGGAGGTCAAGCTCACTCGCGCCAAGCGCACCGTCTACACCTCCGGCTTGAGCTACGGCAGCGAGAGCGGCGCCGGTGTGCGCGGCGGCGTGGAGCGGCGCTACGTGAATTCGCGCGGCCACAAGATGGACACGCAGCTGGACTACGCGCAGAACCGCAAGAGCCTGACCACCAGCTACCGCGTGCCGGCGTTCCGCTGGCTGGATGGCTGGTACACCGCCTCGGCGCGGCTATACGACGAACAGACCGAATACATCGACCTGCGCAACGTCAAACTCACCGGCAGCCGCAGTGGCCAGATCAACGAGCGCTGGAGCGCGATCGCCTCGATCAACGCCTTGCGCGAGCGCTGGCGTTTCAGCAGTGGCGACGATTTCGAAGGTGCGGTGTACGAGACTTCCACGCTGGTCTATCCGCAGTTGCAGGTGAACTACGTCAACGTCGACGACCGCCTGTTTCCGCGCAGTGGCGTGTCCGGGCAGGCGTTCATCCGCGGCGGTGCCGAAGGCGCCGGCTCGGATACCAACTTCGGCCAGGTCTACGGCCAGCTGCGCTGGTTTCTGGGTGCCGGCGACAACGGCCGGGTGATCCTGCGCGGCGAAGGCGGCACCACCTGGACCAGCGATCTGGTGGCGATGCCGCCGAGCCTGCGCTTCTTTGCCGGTGGCGCCAACAGCATCCGCGGTTATGCGTTCCGCGAAGTCGGCCCACGCACACCCAGGCCGGACGAATTCGCGCTCGGTGCCAAGAACGTGGTCACCGCCAGCGCCGAGTACGAGCATTACCTCAAGGGCGGCCCGTGGGGCGGGGCGGTGTTTGTCGATAGCGGCAGCGCCTTCGACGACACGCCCGACTGGCATACCGGTATCGGCTTCGGTCTGCGCTGGCGCTCGCCGGTGGGACCGGTACGCGTGGATATCGCGCATGGCCTGAACGACCCCGACTCGCAGTTTCAGCTCTATATCGATATCGGGGCCAACCTGTGAGCACGCCTACGCCTACGCCGACCCCCGCACCGCGCCGCGCGCGTTTCTATCGCCGGCGCCGGTTCTGGGTGGGCTCCGGGCTGACCGTGCTGGGATTGGTGCTGCTGGCCCTGATCGCGGTGTACTGGCTGCTGCAGACCGTGGCCGGGCGCGATGTGTTGCTGGCGCAAGTGGTGGCGCGCTTGCCGGTCGGTGCCACGTTTACTTACGGCAAGGTCGAAGGCCCGGTCGCCGGTCCGCTGACCTTGCGCGATGTCGATTTCCGCTATCAGGACATCCATTTCACCGCCGAGCGCGTGTATCTGGAACCTGACCTGCGCCCGTTGCTCGGCCGCAAGCTGCAGCTGGATGCGGTGCAGGTCAGCAATGCCACCTTGAATCTGGGCAAGAGCGACGAACCGTTCACGCTGCCGAGCTGGCCCGAATCGTTGCCGCAGATCAACGTGCCGCTGGCGATCCAGGCCGACAAGATCGCGGTGGACAACCTACGCATCACCCAGCTGCAGCAGCCGATGATCGTCTTGCACAAAGTGCAGGGCGGGCTGGAAGTGGCGACCGGCGAGTTGCGCACGCGCAATCTGGTGGTCGACACCGATATGGGCAACTTCCGCCTGCACGGCGACTACGTGCCCAGCGACGATTACCGCGCCGATCTCACCGCCACCGCCGTGTTGCCGGCCGCACGCGGGCGCACGCCGGCCAGCCTGGGGCTGGTCGCACGCGGCGATGTGGACAAGATGGAAGTGGCCATCGCCGGCCGCGCGCCGGCACCGCTGCAGGCCAGCCTGGTGTTTACCGGGCGCGATGCGCCGACTTGGACGTTCAAGGCGGTGACCGACGCGCTGGATACCTCGCTGCTGATGCCGGCCACCAATGGGCAGTACGCCGCCCCGGCCACGCCGATCGCACTGAACCTGCAAGCCTCCGGCAAGGGCGGCACCGCCGATCTGCAAGGCAGCGTCAAGCAGGGCGAGTTGAGCGCCACGCTGCAGCCCTCGCATATCAGCCTGCTGGACCAGGTCATCACGGTCGAGCCGCTGGTGATCGATACGTTTGAAGGCCGCACGCAGTTACGTGGTACTGCGGATTTCCGCGACACCCAGAATCCGAGCTTCCGTTTCGCGGTCAATGCCAGCGGTTTGCGCTTCACCCCGACGCCGGACCCGGCCACCCCCGATGCGCCCGCTGTGCCGGTAGAACTGGTCGATGCGCGCCTGGGCGTGGCCGGTACCTTGAAGGCGTGGGCGGCGATCGGCCGCGCCACGCTGGAACGCGACGGGCAACAGGCCGCGCTGGTGTTCGACAGCCGTGGCAACGATCAACGCGCGCAGCTCAAGCAGGTGCAGGCCAAAACCCCGGGCGGCTCGCTGGATCTCACCGGCGAAGTGGGCTGGACGCCGGAGCTGCAATGGGATGTCACCGCGCAACTGGCCAAGTTCGATCCGGGCTATTTTGCGCCGGGTTGGAACGGCAATCTCTCTGGCAAGGTCGCCTCCAAGGGTCGCCAGTTGCCGGCACCGGCCGGCGGCGTATCGCCGGGCTTCGAAGCCACTGCGGATATCCCGACCCTGACCGGCCAGCTGCGTCAACGCGCGCTGTCGGCCAATGGCAAGTTCGCCCTGCGCGGCGAACAGGGCGAGGGCGAATTGCAGCTATCGCTGGGCAATAGCCGCATCAACGCCAAGGGCAAGGTCGGCGACCAGCTCGACATCGCCGCGCAACTGCAGCCGCTTCAGCTGGACGATGTGTTGCCCGGTGCCACTGGCACGGTGCGCGGGCAATTGCAGGTCAGCGGCCGTCGCGACGCGCCCGACATCACTGCCGACATCGTCGGCAATGGCTTGCGTTGGAACGACTACAGCGCGCAGAGCATCAGCTTGCGTGGACGGTTGCCGTGGCGCGGCAGCGATGGACAACTGGCATTGCAGGGCACCGCGATCGAAGCCGGCGTGGTGCTGGACAGTGTGCGCGTGCAGGCACGTGGCGCGGTGGAAGCCTTGCGCCTGGACGCCGACATCGCCAATAGCATGGCCAACGTCGCGCTGCAGGGCGATGTGCGCCGTAACGGCGAGCGTTGGCAGGGCCAGGTCGGCACGCTGCGGATCGCACCGGCCAAGGGCGCTGCGTGGGCGCTGCGGCAGCCGGCGCAGTTCAGCACCGACGGCGCGGCATTTACCTTGTCCGATACCTGCCTGGGCGCTGCCACCGGCGGCGCGCTGTGCGCAAGCGCCAACTGGCCGCGCGAAGGCATGGTGGTGCACGGCGATGCATTGCCGTTGTCGCTGGTGCAACCGTGGTTGCCCAAGCAGCAAGGCCGACAGATCTATCTGCGTGGGGAGCTCGCGCTCGATGGCAGCTTCAAGCCGCGCGGCAATGCGTGGGAAGGCTCGTTCCGGATCGCCTCGCCCGAGGGCGGTATTCGCCTGGGCGAAACCCGTTATGCGGCGGTGGCCGGCAACCCCAATCGTGGTGAGTTGCTGCGCTACGACCAATTCAGCATGCAGGCCGATTTCAATCCGCAGCAGATCCAGGCCAAGCTCGGTATCGGTTTCCAGGGCGCCGGCTTTGTCGATGCCAAGTTCAATACCGGTTGGGATGCGTATGCGCCGCTCAACGGCGAGCTGTATCTCAATATGTCGCGCCTGTACTGGCTGGAGCTGGTGGTGGCCGATGTGGTGCAGCCCAAGGGCCTGGTCGAAGGCCATGTGAGCCTGCGCGGCACCCGCGACAAACCGCTGCTCGGCGGCGATGCCACCTTGAGTAACTTCACTGCCGAATATCCCTCGATGGGTTTGACCCTCAGCGAGGGCAAGGGCCGCTTCGATGCTCTGCCGGATGGCTCGGCCAAGATCACCGCATCGGCCAAGTCGGGCGAGGGCACGCTCAACATCGACGGCGGGTTGTCGTGGTTCGGTACCACCACGCCGCTGCTGCTGAATATCCGCGGCGAAAACGTGCTGGCCTACAACACCAGCGAGTTGCGCATCATCGCCAACCCTGACATGCAGTTCGGCATCACCGACAACACCATGCAGCTGCGCGGCAAGGTCACCGTGCCGGAAGCCGATATCGATCTGGAACGCCTGGATCGCGGCACCTCGGTATCCGAGGACGTGGTGGTGCTGGACCCGGTGGATCCGGAAGAAGCGCCTGCCTCGCCGCTGGATATGGACCTGGCCATTGTGCTTGGCGACAAGGTCAACATGAGCGGCTTCGGCTTGAAGGGCGGGCTGAGCGGGCAGATGCAGATCCGTGCGCGCCCGGGTCGCGAGATGACCGCCAACGGCGGGCTGGATGTACGTGGTCGCTACAAGGCCTATGGCCAGGATCTGACCATCAGCCGCGGCCAGCTGACCTGGAACAACAACATCGTCTCCGACCCGCGCGTCAGCCTGCGCGCCGAACGCAAGATCGGCGATGTCACCGCCGGCATCGACGTCAGTGGACGCGCCGAATCGCCACGTGCGGATGTATGGTCGGACCCGGCGATGTCGCAATCCGAAGCACTCTCTTACCTGGTGCTCGGCCGCGGCCTGTCCACCGCCAGCAGCGACGAAACCCAGCAGGTCAGCGCCGCCTCGGCGGCCCTGTCGGCCGGCAGCAGCCTGATCGCCTCGCAGATCGGCGCCAAGCTCGGCCTGGACGAAGCGGGGGTGAGCGAATCCAGCACCGTCGGCTCGGTGGTGGGCTTCGGCAAATACCTCTCGCCGAAACTCTACGTCGGCTACGGCGTTTCGATGGTCGGCAGCGGCTCGGTCCTGACGCTGAAATATCTGCTCAGCCGCGGCTTCGACGTGGAAGCCGAATCGAGCACGGTGGAGACCAAGGGATCGGTGAATTGGCGGCGGGAGAAGTAGCGCGCCTCCGCTTTGCCATTATGAAGTGCACCGGCGTGCTTGTAGAGACGGTTGGAGTCAGCAACTGCTGACCTCGTGAAGCCGGCTAAAGGCGGTATGCCAGGTGTTGGTTTGCACGGTTCGGGTGTCGCTAGGAAGTGATGCCCGACAGTTCATGTGTGAGCGGGTCTGCCTCGAGTTATTACGCGTTACCGTTCTTGGGCATGGCATTACGCACTCTTTATGCCGGGACACCAAGGCGCGGATAGTGCCTTTATGCCCGGCAGATCTACCTTGGCACTCCCGCACAGTGGTGCGTTGAGTCGAACACGATGTGTATCCTGATTTTGCGTGGTCCGCAGGCCGATCCGGCGCAATTGGCGCCGCTGCAGCTGCCCGAGTGTGCCGGCCGTGCGTTGCGTACGCTGGCATGTGCCGATGTAGATAGTTTGATCGCTGGGTTGCATGCGGCTGGTGGCGATGCCGAGGTGGAGCTGGTGTTGCTGGATTCGGGCGATCTGCCGCCATCCGAGCGTGCGCAGGTGCATGCAAAGGCATTGCGCGCGGCACTGGATGCGCTGCCCACGCCCTATATCGAACTGCATACCGATGCGGCGCAGGAGCTGGAGCCCTGGCTGCATCCGCAGCATGCGCCGTTGGCGGTGGTGATCACGCCGCACGATGCGCCGCGTGCGTATGCGATGTCGCTCGGTATTGCCGCGCGCTGTCTGCCGTCTGTACACGCGCCGTTGCGCGTTGCCGCCTGAGGGAAACCGACATGTCGATCATGATCGTGCGTGGGCCGGAGGCAGCGATGCCGTTGGCGCGTGGTCCGCAGCCGTTGCCGCGTGCCGTGATCCGGCAATTGGTGGCGTGCGCGGGGGATGCGGGCAAGACGGTGGCCTTGCGTGCTTGCGGGTCGGAGCAGGAGCTGCTGGATGCCTTGCGTGTGGCCGGTCAGGCGCGGATGGAAATCGCGTTGATCGATCCGGGCAGTTGCGTGGACAGCGTGCGCTTGCATCGCGTGCTCAGCGCGCTGCCATATCCATTTGTGGAAACCCACGACGATAGCGTGGACCGACCGGAGCGATGCCTGCCGGAAGGGTTCGGGCAACGCATTGCGACGGTACGCGGCTACTGTGCGCAGAGCTATCTGCTCGGGCTGGAGATCGCGTTGGAACATCTGGGCTGCACGGAGATCCAGGGCGATGTCCACGTCGGTACCTGAGCTGCGCCAGCTGCATTATTTCGCCGACTACGAGGGCTATTGCGACGGTCGGCCGGTGCTGTGGGGGCAACTTGCCCACAGCGTGGACGTGCCTGCCGATGGCGTGCTGGATGCCGCCGGGCTGGTGTGTGCGTTGCGCCGCCGTGCGGCCGAGGCGCACGGGCTGGAAGCGGGGCAGATCCGCTTATGTCAGGTCACGCGGCTGTAGCGGCGTGTCCCCGCCACACACAACGACGCCACCCGAAGGTGGCGCCGTTGTTCTGCCGTGACTAGGCGTCATTCAACGCAATTCACGTGTGTTGACGCTTACTTGGCCGCGCTGCTGTCCGGCACGAACTTGATCAGCTGGTTGCTGGTTGCAGCAGTGCCGAAGTTGAAGCGGCCGTAGCCGGCGCCCCAGTAAAGCGCGCCGTTCGCAATCGCGGGCGAGCTGATCACCGAGCCGGCAGCGTCGTAGTTCCACAGCGTGGCGCCGGTGTCGGTGTCGAGCGCGACCATGTTGCCGGCCATCGAACCGGCATAGAGCAGGTTCGGCGACACCGTCAGCGAGCCCTGGCCGCCGGCCGGCACGGTCGGGTTCACGCGGTTGATGCCGGGCACCTTGACCTGCCACTTGATCTTGCCGGTCGCGGCATCCAGCGCCGCCCACGAACCGCCATTGTGACGTTCGGTATTGGCCGGCCCCAGCGTGTAGCTGGCATTGGAGCTGTTGTTGATGGCCACATAGACCTGCGACTTGTACGGGTCGAACGCGGTGCCCCATTCGACGCCGCCGGTGGTGCCGCCCGGGCCGACCTGGGTCGACCACACCTTGGCCCCGGTCTTGGCGTCGAAGGCCCAGTAGATGCCGCTCTTCTGCCCGGCGCCGATCAACTGCTGCGGCTTACCGTCGCGCCACACGGTGAACAGCTGAACGCCGGCACCGCCGAAGTCGTAATCGGGACCGGTGAGGTTGGTTGCCTGGGTGTTCGGGCACAGGCCATTGGTGGGCGCGACGATGCAGGACAGATTCCATGCGTCGTAGCCCTGCGCGCGATTGGCCCAAACCAGCTTGCCGGTGTCCAGGTTCAGCGAGATCACCGAGTCGACGTAGTTGTCCGGCGCCATGCAATCGAGCTCGTCCTGCACGGTGAGTTCGCTGCCGCGGTAGGAGCGCGCGTTGGACACGCAATTACCCACGCTGGCGGGAATGTTGTAGTTGTTGCCGGTGCCAAAATACAGGCGGCGGCTGATCGGATCGATCGCCACCTGGCCCCACACCGATGCGCCGGTGTAGCCATCGGGCACGTTGTAGAACTGCCACAACTTCTTGCCGGTGTTCAGATCCAGTGCCACCACGCTGCCGCGGAAGCTGAAGGTGTGGGTCGCGTCGAGATTGCCCCAGTCGCCGGAGGACACGGGCACGTAAATACGGTTGCCGTAGATGACCGGCGAAGAGGTGATGCGCGCCTGCGGGTTGGCTTCGACGGTGCTCGACCACAACAGCTTGCCGGTCTTCTTGTCGATCGCCAGCACGGTGCCGGCAGCCTGGTCGCCGACGATGATGCTCTTGGCGCTGATGGCCGGCGTATTACGCGTCACAGAGTTGGCATTGCCGGTGTAGTCGGACAGCTTGGCCTGCCAGTTCGGCTTGCCGGTCTGGGTGTCGACGCTATACAGCGTGCCGCCCCAGTCGGGGACGTAGAGCGTTCCACCTTCCACGCTCGGCGTGGCCGAGATGTCGCCGGTGGTGGTCAAGGTCCATGCGGGCTTGAGTGTCTTGGCGGTGGTGCGATTGATCTTCCACTCGCCCGGTGCGAAGCGCGAGTTGAAATAGCCGCCACCAGCGCTGGGCCAGCTGCTGGGGCTTGCGAACGGAAGGTCGTTGCCGAAGCTGCGCCAGACCTGGCCGGAGCGCGCGAACGCCTGGGCATCCAGGGACGACACCGACTGTTGTGCGGTTGCTGGGCTGGACTGGGCGAAAGCCACTGCGCTGGCAAGCAGGCAGGGAACGAGCGTCAAACTGCGAAATCGCAAGCGGCGAATAGAATTTGTCATCACGGCATGTCCATAGATGGAAGGAAGCGCTGGATCCCCCCGGATCTGCCAACTGAAGATGGCCGATTGTGGTGACCGTGCAACACAGGCGCACCGCCGCATTCACGCAACGGTCGGGTCTGTTTGCATCTGGTGTCACCAGCTTGAAAAAATTGCGTTCACCGTGTTCGGTATTCGCACAAATGGTGATGATTCATCACTATTTATGCGTGCTGCGATAGGGAAAATGATTCGTCGAGGCGATTGGTATTTCCATACAGAACAGCGGTCTGCAAAAAGTTACCAGGAAATTTTGCGCCACCTTGTGAGGTGGATCACTGGACGAACTAAAGCCCCTCTCCTGCGGGAGAGGGGTTGGGGTGAGGGTACGGGGCGAAGCCACTCGGGAGCCTGGATTGCGAGGCTTCGCACGTACCCTCATCCGCCCCTTCGGAGCACCTTCTCCCGGAGGGAGAAGGGAATAGGCGGGCGCGGCTGCGTCACCTGGCGCGTCATGCACTTTGAGGTGAGTGTGCCGCTGTGTGCACTGCCGCGGGAGCGATCAGCGCCAGCTGCGCGATCGCATCCTGTACTACCTCCGGTACCGTTGCGTCCACATCCACCGACACCACGTCCGCTTCGTCCAGTGGCAGTTCCAAGGTCTGCAATTGACTCTCCAGCAGGCTGGGCGGCATGAAGTGGCCGGCGCGTGCGCTCAGGCGCGCAGCGATGACGTGCGGGGCCGCATGCAGGAACACAAAACGCATCGGCACGCCGCTGCGGCGCAGCAATTGACGGTGGGTACCGCGCAAGCCCGAGAACGCCAACACCACCGATTCGCCGGCATGCACACAGTCGCGCAAGGTGGCAGAGAGCAACTCCACCCACGGCAAACGCATCGCATCGGTGAGCGGTTGGCCGGTGGCCATCTGCGCGCGTGCGGCTACGCTGTGATAGTCGTCGGCATCCAGAAAACGATAGCCGTAGTGCGCTGCCAGGGCCTGGGCAATGGTGGTCTTGCCGCTGCCCGAAACACCCATGACGACGATGGCCAGGGGCGAAGCGGACGCGGGTGTGTGAGTTGCGGCGTTGTCCATCACGTCAGGTTATATCTCCGGATCGATTCGGCATGTTGCCGGATTTCACGTTGGCGGCAGCCGATGCGTGGTGTAGCGTCGGCGCTCCTCGCCAGGTGAGCGGGCCGCCCAGCGTAACGGCGCGCTCGGCCGGGTTCAACGCACTCCAAGGCCAGCCGATGACGTCATCACCTGCAACGTCTCCTGCATCGGCGCGCCTGCGCTGGCGCGAAAAACTGGGCTACGGCGGCGGCGATCTGGGCCTGAATCTTTACTGGGCCAACATCTCCGCGTTCTTGCTGATTTTCTACACTGACACCATGCATCTGCCGGCGGCGGCAGTGGGCACCATGATTTTGCTGACCAAGATTGCCGATGCGATCGCCGATCCGGCGATGGGCGCATTGGCCGACCGCACGCGCAGCCGCTGGGGCAAATTCCGCCCGTATCTGTTGTGGGGCGCAGTGCCGATGGCGGTGACCGGCGTGCTCGCCTACACCACGCCTGCGCTGGATCAGAATGGGCGCATGTGGTGGGCCACGATCAGCTTTCTGGTGATGATGCTGGCCTATACGGTGGTGAGCATTCCGTACTCGGCATTGTCGGGCGTGATTACCGCCGACAGCAGCCAGCGCACCAGTCTGATCAGCCTGCGTTTTATCGCCGCGTTCGCCGGCACCACCTTGGTCAATTACTGCACGCTGGATCTGGTGGCCTGGTTCGGTGCCGGCAACGATGCGCTGGGATGGCAACGCACGATGATGCTGTACGGCGCGGTGGCGGTGGCCTTGTTCGTCACAGTGGCCTTGACCACGCGCGAGCGCGTGCAACCGCCGCCGCAACAACGCACGCCCGTGCGCCAGGACATTGCCGATTTGCTGCAGAACAAGCCGTGGTGCGTGCTGTTCGTGCTGTCGCTGATCATCATGATCACGATTGTCATGCGCGGTGGTGCCGGCGTGTACTACCTCAAGTACTACGTGCAGCGGCCGGAGTTGACCGGGCTGTTTCTTGGTGGGTATTCGGTTGCGTTGGCGGTGGGTGCGGGCATCACCCCGTTGCTGACCCGGCACTGGGACAAACGCCGGCTGATGACCACGCTGATGGCGGTCGTTGGCGTGTTGAGTTGCCTGATGTTTTTCATTCCCGCCGATGCGGTGTGGGCGATCTTTGCGCTGAACATGTTGATCGGTCTGGCACTGGGACCCAAATCGCCGCTGGCATTCTCGATGTATGCCGACACCGCCGACTACACCGAGTGGCGTACCGGCCGCCGTGCGACCGCGATGACCTTCGCGGCAGCCACGTTTTCGCAGAAGCTGGGCGGCGCATTGGCATCGGCCGGCATCGCCTGGGTGCTGGCCGGCATGGGCTATGTGGCCAACAGCGCGCAGTCTGCCGGTTCGCTGACCGGCATCGTGCTGCTGCTGACGGTGATCCCCGGCGCGGTCGCGTTGCTGGCGGCCTGGACCATGCGTTTCTATCCGCTCGATGATGGCTTGTTGAGTCGCATCCAGCACGAACTGGCCGCGCGCAAGCGCGACGAACAGGAGCATCGCTGACCGTGTCTGCAACGTCCATGGCCGATTCCGAAACAACCTCCAACGCCGAAGATCTTTCCACGTTGATGGCGCCCAGCGCCGACGGCGCGCGTTATGCGCTCTACAGCCCCACCGCGATGCCGAACGCGGGCGGATTTTTGTGGAACCGCCGCATGATGTTGCAGCTGACCTGCCGTGGTTATGCCACCGGGCAGTTCATGCAACCGGAGCCGGCCAAATATGCGCATGCGCCGCTGCTGGAAGCGCGCAATTTCATGATGCCCGAGCAACCGTACTACGCGCATCACCCCGGGCGCTTCTTCTACCTCAAGGACGAAGAGACCGGCGCGCTGTGTTCGGTGCCGCACGAACCGGTGCGCGCGTCGCCGGAGCAGTTCGAGTTTTCTGCCGGCAAGCACGATGTGCGTTGGCGTGTGCGCCACGATGGCATCGTGGTGGAGCTGTGCGTGGCGTTGCCCACCGACGATGCGGTGGAGCTGTGGGAATGCCGCGTGCATAACCAGTCCGGGCGTGCGCGCCGGCTCAGCCTGTATCCCTACTTTCCGATCGGCTACATGTCGTGGATGCATCAGAGCGGCGCTTATGAGCCGGCACTGGGCGGCATCGTCTGCCGCAGCGTGGCGCCGTATCAGAAGGTGGATGATTACTTTCGCCAACGCGATTTCAAGGACTGCACCTTCCTGCTGCACGAGCAGCCGCCGGTGGCCTGGGATGCGCAGCAGATGGCGTTCGAAGGCGAGGGAGGCCTGCATGCGCCCTCGGCCATCCAGGCCGAGCAGCTGGGCAACAGCGATGCGCACTACGAAAACCCGGCAGCTGCGTTGCAATATCGCCTCACGCTGAAAGCCGATGAAGCAAGCCTGTATCGCTTCGCATTCGGCCCGGCCAAGGACGATGCGGAAATCGCCACGTTGCGTACGCGTTATCTGTCCGAAGCAGGCTTCGCTGCAGCCGCGCGCGAGTACGCGCAGTATCTGCAAGGAGGGCGGGGCTGCGCGCAGATCGCCACGCCCGATCCGGCGTTGGACAACCTGGTCAATCACTGGCTGCCGCGGCAGGTGTTCTACCACGGCGACGTCAATCGCCTGACCACCGATCCGCAGACGCGCAACTATCTGCAGGACCACATGGGCATGGCGTATCTGCAGCCGGCCACTGCGCGCGCGGCGTTATTGCACGCGCTCTCGCAGCAGGAACCCAGCGGGGCGATGCCGGACGGCATTCTGCTGGTGGAAGGCGCCGAGCTGAAATACATCAACCAAGTGCCGCATACCGATCACTGCGTGTGGTTGCCGATCTTCCTGAGCGCGTATTTGGCCGAAACCGGCGATGCCAGTGTGCTTGATGAGCTGGTGCGCACACACGACGGACACGCGCTCAGCGTGGCCGAGCGCCTGGATGCGGCGATGCAGTGGTTGCTGGATGCACGCGATGGGCGGGGTTTGAGTTTCATCGCGCAAGGCGATTGGTGCGACCCGATGAACATGGTCGGTTGGCGCGGTAAAGGCGTGTCCGGCTGGCTCACCGTGGCCACCGCGTATGCGCTGCGGTTGTGGTCGGGCATCTGCGCCGCGCAGGGGCGCACTGCGCAGGCGGAGACATTTTCGCAGGCAGTGCAGACGGTCAACGCCGATGCCAATCGCGAATTATGGGACGGCAACTGGTACGCACGCGGCATCACCGACGATGGTGTGCGCTTCGGTATCGCCGAGGATGTGGAGGGGCGCATCTATCTCAATCCGCAAAGCTTTGCGCTGCTGGCCGGCACTGCGGATACGGCGCAGCGCGAGGCGTTGTTGGAGGCTGTGCGCGAACAGCTGCACACGCCATACGGGCCAATGATGCTGGCGCCGGCCTATACGCAGATGCGCGATGACGTAGGCCGGTTGACGCAGAAGTGGCCGGGCGCGGCGGAGAATGGCGCGGTCTACAACCACGCGGTCGCGTTCTATCTCTATAGCCTGTACCAGATCGGCGAGGCCGATCGCGCGTGGGAGATTCTGCGCGCGATGTTGCCGGGCCCCACGCGCGAGGACGCGCTGCAACGCGGTCACTTGCCGGTGTCGCTGCCCAACTACTATCGCGGTGCGTGGCACCAATACCCGCGTACGGCCGGGCGTTCGAGCCAGCTGTTCAATACCGGCACGGTGGCCTGGGTGTATCGCTGCGTGCTGGAAGGTTTGTTCGGCCTGGTCGGCGAGGGCGACGCACTGGCGATCCGCCCGCAGCTGCCTTCGCATTGGCCGCACGCGCAGGTGACGCGCCAGTTCCGTGGCGCGCAGTTCGAGGTGACGCTGACGCGTGAGCCGGGGCGCCACGACATCGAGGTACTGGTGGACGGCAAAGCCTGCCCGGATCAGCGCGTTTACAACATCGTGTCTGGTCGCACGTATCAGGTGCAGGTGCGCCTGCCTGGCTAGAAGCGGCTAACAAACCGTAGCGAACGCTCGTTTGGGGATGAGCGCAGTGGTTTTAATAGCCGCATCTTGTTGGATACAGTCAAACGCCTGGGTGGTCGAGGGCGTGGTGTCCTCACCGCTCGCGGGACACGCCGTGAATCCGTCCGTGGAGGCTCGGTGGCGGCATCCATGCCGCCACACGGTCCCGCAATCGGTGAGGACACCGCACCAGAGAGTTGGTCGGTCGCCGGGTAAAAAACTGAGCGTCTCGCAAGTTGCGTGGGCTTGCCGGTGCGGGTTGTAGAACGACACGATAGCTAGCCAATTAGAAGCACCTCATGCATGGCTTGCAGCCACACACACCGACCATCCCGAC
>NZ_JBWWVR010000026.1:0-38961 GCF_056675575.1 Xanthomonas sp. NCPPB 3959 | reverse complement strand
AAACCCGCAGATCATCCGCTCTAAAAGCCGACGCACCCACACCGTTCAATCACCTCTCAAGCCAACCAAGATCCGTGAACGTAGGAATTGTGTTGGCCGCGCTTAGGCGAGCAAGAACTAACTGCATGCAACACGCAAATAGCGGCTATCAAAACTACTGCGCGCCCACCTGACGACTATTTGCTACGTTTTGTTAACCGCTCTAAGTGTTCCCACGCGTACTGCGATGGCCGACGCAGACGCCGGCCATCGCAGTGCACACAGCTAAAACCGCATTACTTCGCTGCGTTAGCGTTCATCACCGCATTGCGACTGGCATCCAGATACTGCGCCGGATCGCGCATGCCGGTGGTGTGGCATTGCCCCGTGGTGTGGCCGCGATTCACCCCGCCCGGCAGCTGCGCATTGACCTGCTCCACAGTGCCGTCTTCTGGGTCGTTCAACACCAGATCCGAGGCCGCATTGCAGTAGTCGTTGGTGTACCAGTTGGTCTTGGCGAACGAGGTCGTGTAGTAGTTGACCTTGGCCCGCGCATCGGCCGGAATGCCGGCCAGCCACGCCTTCGCACCGTCGTAGGTCATGTCGGTATTGGTGCCGCAACCCACCCCGAACCACGAACCCACCGCCGCCAGAATGCCCGACAGGTTGGTGCCTTGATACGGCGTGCCCACTGACTGCATCACCCGCCCGCCGCTCGCGTTATCCAGCCCGCTCCAGTAGTAGGTATACAGATGCAGCGCGGCCATGCCGCCCTGGCTGTGCGCCACCGTGGCGAACGAAGACCACTGGCTGGCGAACTGCGCCAACCTTTGCGCGAACTGGTCGTTGCTGCGGTTCTGTTTGGCATCGATAAACGACGAAGCATTGGTGAATTGCGCCTGCGGCCACACGCCGTTGGAGCAATAGCCGTGCACCAGCACCAGTTGCGAGCCAGTGGCCTGCGGCTGCGCCATCGCACTGGCACTGGCCAACGCAGTCGGGCGCGGCCCCATACGCATGCTTTCGTCGATCGCACCGGCAGACCGCGCGATGCTGGCACGCCGTAACGCGGGCAGCTGCAACGGCAGCATGTCGGCCTGCACCAGCGGGATGTAATGGTCCGGGTCCTCGATGCGCAGACCGCGCACGCTAAACGGCGCACGCGCACCGGCACGCGCAATCCAGCGTTCGTCCAGGCTCAGTGGCAACTGGCCTTGTTGCGGCGTCAGCATGCCGCCGATCCATGCTACCGGCACCTCCTTGCCTTTGGCATCGGTGCCCCACACCTGGCCGAACACACGGTAGTGCGACGGCGCCTTGCCGCGCGCGGCGATGGGCAACGCAATGCTGAGCCGCGTGCCATCGGCAGCACGCGCGCTCAGTGCATTGCCGAGCAGACGCAACGAGGTATCCAGCACCGGCAGCACATGCTCGCTGGTGCGCACGAACGGCTGCCCGGCCTGGTCGTGACCACGCACGATCACCTGTGCGATCCAGGTGCCCTCACTACTCGGTTGAAATGTGCCGCCATACACGCCATCGCCGGCGGCACCATCGTCGTGTTGCCCGTCATCGGCCATCGGCAGCGTGCGGATGCCGCCTTGCGGATCGATCACACGCAGGCTGGCTGTCTCGATCTGCCCAGCCTGCGCGGCAAGCAAGGTCGCCCCGCGCGCATCGTTGCCGCTGAGCAATGCGTTGAGCGTCAACGATTGACCCACTTGCTGACGACGATTGCGCGGGTACGAAGCCAACTGCGTGCGTGCATCGCCTTCCATCAAGACATAGCCGCGCTGCACCACCGGCGATGCCGATTGCAGGGTCAGCGACCATGCACCGTTCTGTGCCGATTCCACTGCGTAACGCATGCCGCTGGTGCCACTCTCTGCGCTGCCCAGCAATGTACGTTGTGCCTGCAGTTGCGGTGCAACGGCAGCGGCACGCGCGCCGGCAATGCGTGGTGCAGTCACTGCCGCATCCCACGGTTGATCGCCGGCCAACACCATGAAACGCAGGTGGCCGTTTTCCACCGGCAAGGTGCCTTGCCAACGCGCGGAGTTACCCGCAGGCATCAACTCCACTGGCAGCAAGGCGCTCTTGGACAGGATGGCCGACTCTGCCGGATCGGGCGCGCGCATCTGCGCGAACTCCTCCGGTGGGCCAGCCAGTTGTTTGGGCTGCAGCTCCGCCGCCGCAAGCGGCAGGGACACGAGCGACAGGCTGCACAGTAACGACAATAGCGACGGCTTCGGCATGGCGACATCTCTCCTTGAACGTTGCGAAGCAATGCCGCTGCGCATGGCAACGACACCGGATGCAGCGCCCCCTCGCCGCGATTCGCCGATGGTTATACCGCGCGCTTGTGACAGGTCTGCTGTGCGCTGCAGCACCTCACGCGCAGCCAACAAATCCACAGAAATGAATAGTACGGACTGTGATCCAGGTCGTGGACATCTCGATTCCGCGCACCGCAATGCCGGATCACACGCACGTTCGGTGGTCGATGTTGAGCGTCGTACTCGGCGGGCACTCGTCTACCCAGACGACCTTGCGAAAGCTATTGCGACCTTCGCGATGCCGAGGTCTACAAGATGTGGGCGGCGGTGCGGGAGCGATACTGCTCTACCCACGCGACAGACTGCGCAATGCCGCCGAAGGGAAAGAAGTGCAGGCTCACGTCTCCATGCGCCTCAGTGAGGCCGGTGGCGAGGCGATCCACAAAACGATCCGGCCCCGCGCTACCGAACAGCTTGCCGATCGAGATGCCGTACTTGGACAACATCGATGCGCATGCGCCCACACCGCACCGTGCGGCATAGCGCGCGAGCACCGCGACGCCGGCAGGACCGGGAACGCCCACACGCACGGGATGTGCAATGCCACGCGCGCGCAGCGCTTCCAGCCAGGTCAGCACGATGTCGGCATCGAACGCGAATTGCGTGACGATCAGCGGCGCCATGCCGCGCTCGGCGATGCTGCGACACTTACGTTCCAGCACATCCCATTGATCGGTTGCAGGCATGCTCGGATGTCCTTCCGGATGCCCTGCCACGCCGATGGTCTTGATGCCCGAGCGCTCGAAAACACCTGTATCGATCAGCGACACGCTGTCCGAAAAGGGTCCGATCGCAGCGGGCGCATCACCCGCGATCACCAGGCAGCGCTCAACGCCGGCTTCATCGACGGCGCGCCTGACGAAGGCGTGCAACGCATCGAGCGAGGCGATGCGGCGCGCGGAAAGGTGCGGCATGGGCGCGAAGCCGAGGGTGCGCACCGTCTGTGCGGCGGCCAGTCGCGCATCGTCGTTCTGGCTGGGCAGGTAGGGGATGGCAATGGTTGAGCCACGCAGGATCCGCGGCGCCGCTGCGGTCAGCGCGGCAATGTCGTTTGCGCCGACCTCCAACGAATAGCCATCGGTGAGGGTGCTGGCGAGGCTGGGCGGATCCGGAGACATCAAAGGGGTTGCCGTCCTCTGGTGGCGATTGGGTGGCGCCCGCATGTCAGCGCTGGTCGAGCGGGAAGGCGGCCCGTGCAACACACGCGCCTGGCGATGCTGTCCATCAGTGGGCTCCCGGCGGAGTGGCGTTGCCATTGCCAGGCGCGCGCGCCAGTTCGATAAAGGCGCGCAGGTAGTCGACGGCGATATCCGCCTCGCGTGCGCCCAGGAAGATCTGCTTGGGGATGCCGCGCGCACCCAGCCGGACCGGCACTACGTCCATTCTGGAGGCATATTCCTCCACCAGCCAGCGTGGCATGGCGGCCACGCCGCGGCCGCTGGCCACCATCTGCATCATGATGTCGGTGGTTTCGATGGCCTTGTGGCGCCTGGGCGTGACACCGGCCGGCAGCAGGAACTGGCTGTAGATGTCCAGCCGCTCAAGTTCCACCGGATAGCTGATGAGCACCTCGCGTGTCAGCTGCTGCGGCTTGACGTAGGCCGCCGACGCCAGCGCATGGCCGCTGGCCACGACCAGCACCTGCTCGTAGTCGAACACCGGCTCGAACCGCAGCCCTGGCTTGTACAGCGGGTCGGGTGTGACCAGTAGATCGATCTCGTAGCCGAACAGTGCGCCAATGCCGCCGAACTGGAACTTCTGCTTGACGTCCACATCCACATCCGGCCAGGTGGCCAGATAGGGCGCCACCAGCTTGAGCAGCCACTGGTAGCAGGGATGGCATTCCATGCCGATGCGCAGCGCACCGCGCTCGCCCTGCGCGAACTGCCCCAGGCGCTCTTCGGCCAGGTCCAGTTGCGGCAGCACCCGGTTGGCTACCGCCAGCAGATACTGGCCGGCCTGGGTCAGCCGCAGGCTGCGCCCCTCGCGCAGCCAGACGTCGGTGCCCAGCTGCTGCTCCAGCTTTTTCATGCTGTGGCTCAGCGCCGACTGGGTCAGGTTCAACACGCCGGCGGCGGCCGTCAGCGAGCCTTGCTGCTCGACCTGCTGGACGATGGTGAGGTGGATGCGCTCAAGCATTCAGATGATCCGAATTCATGGATTGTTGAAATAACACCATTTTACTTCATTGAATGCGAGCCCTAGCATCGGGGTTCGTCGTTTTAGGTCCACCTGCATGACTGTCAACGTGCCACACCCCCTCCGCGTCGTCGCGGTCTCCGGCGGGATGCAACGCCCCTCCAAGGCCGTCGCCCTGGCCGAGCATCTGCTGGCGCTGATCGCCGATGCAGTGCCGTGCGAGCAGCATCTGGTCGAACTCGGGGCGTTGGCACCGCAGTTCGCTGGGGCGGTCTGGCGCTCGCAGTTGCCCGCAACGGTGGAGCAGGAACTGATCGCCGTGGAGCAGGCCGACGTATTGGTGGTGACAACGCCGGTCTATCGCGGCTCCTTCACCGGGCTGTTCAAGCACTTCTTCGACTTCATCCATCAGGACGCCTTGATCGACACGCCCGTCCTGTTGGCTGCAACCGGCGGCAGCGACCGCCATGCGTTGGTGATCGACCACCAGCTGCGGCCGCTTTTCAGTTTCTTCCAGGCACGCACGTTGCCGCTGGGCGTCTACGCCACCGATCGGGACTTCCTGGATTACCGCGTGCACAACGAGGCCCTGGCAGAGCGGGCCAGGCTGGCGGTGCAGCGGGCATTGCCGCTGATCGCATTGACGCGGCAACCAAGTGCCATCGCCGCTTGAGGCCTATCCCGCCCACGGTTGCCTGGCGGGCCACCACGCCGTCTTCGGCAACCGGATCCGTTGGCGATGGCCCGCCGATCCAGAGTCCCGGCTTCCATCCAGCAGGCATCAACAGCTTCGCTGAAAAGTGCGCTCGTATTTAATCTCGAAACAAGGCGTCAGCTTGCAATGACTCAGGAATTGACCTTCAGCATCAAGAGCCTTTGGTTCGACGAGGACTACCGTCCCGCGGCCAATACGCGCAACACGACCAACTTTGCCAACCTGGCCAGGGGGCAGCGTCGTCAGGAAAATTTGCGTAACACGCTGGCGATGATTAACAACCGTTTCAACGACCTGGCGCATTGGGATAATCCCACGCTTGACCGCTACGCGGTCGAGCTCGAAATCATCTCTGTCGAGATGAAGATCGGTGGGAGCGAAGCAGGCGATGCATTTCCGCTGATCGAGATATTGAAACCCAGCATCCTCGATAAAACGACCGGCGCGCGCATCGACGGCATTGCAGGGAATAATTTTTCCTCCTATGTGCGCGACTACGATTTCAGCGTGCTGCTGCCAGCGCACAATCAGGACGCGTCCAGCTTCAGCCTGCCGGCGGAGTTCGGCAGCCTGCATGGCAAGCTGTTCAAGCACTTCGTGCACTCGGACGCTTACACCGCGCGGTTCACCAAGCCGCCGGTCATCTGCATCAGCGTCTCCAGCAGCAAGGTCTATCACCGCACCGGAAACCAGCACCCCATCCTGGGCATCGAATACCGGCAGGACGAAGGTTCATTGACGGATCGGTATTTCGAGAAGATGGGCCTGCAGGTGCGCTATTTCATGCCGCCCAACAGTGTTGCCCCGTTGGCGTTTTACTTTCTCGGCGACCTGCTGAACGACTACACCAATCTTGAGCTGATCGGCACAATCAGCACCATGGAGACGTTCCAGAAGATTTACCGGCCAGAGATCTACAACGCCAATTCCGCAGCAGGCGCCATCTACCAGCCGAGCCTGAAGCATCAGGATTATTCGTCTACCCAGATCGTCTACGACCGCGAAGAGCGCAGTCAGCTCGCGGTGACGCAGGGCAAATTCACGCAGGAGCACTTCATCAAGCCCTACGGGAACATTCTCGAGCAGTGGGCCTCCAGCCACGCTGTCTAATCAACACGAACGCAAGACATCACTCATCATGAATAAGCTGCTCCCCACCTCAACCGCCGGTAGCCTGCCCAAGCCGTCCTGGCTCGCGCAACCGGAGAAACTCTGGTCTCCCTGGAAGCTGCAGGACGAGGAACTGATCGAAGGCAAGCAGGACGCATTGCGCTTGTCGCTGCAGGAACAGCAGCACGCCGGCATCGATATCGTGAGCGACGGCGAGCAGACCCGTCAGCATTTCGTCACCACCTTCATCGAACACCTCAGCGGTGTGGATTTCGAAAAGCGCGAGACGGTCAGGATTCGCGATCGCTATGACGCCAGCGTCCCCACCGTTGTTGGTGCGGTGAGCCGCCCGAAGTCCGTCTTCGTCGACGATGCCAAGTTCTTGCGCCAGCAGACCCGGCAGCCGATCAAATGGGCGCTGCCCGGCCCCATGACGATGATCGATACCCTCTTTGATGCGCACTACAAAAGCCGCGAAAAGCTGGCATGGGAGTTTGCGAAGATTCTCAATCAGGAAGCCAGGGAGCTCGAAGCTGCCGGCGTGGATATCATCCAGTTCGACGAGCCGGCCTTCAATGTCTTCTTCGACGAGGTCAACGACTGGGGTGTTGCCACCCTTGAACGGGCCATCGAAGGCCTAAAGTGCGAGACCGCCGTCCATATCTGCTATGGCTACGGTATCAAGGCCAATACCGACTGGAAGCAGACGCTGGGGTCGGAGTGGCGTCAGTACGAAGAGTCGTTCCCCAAGCTGCAGACATCCAATATCGACATCATCTCGCTGGAGTGCCACAACTCGCATGTGCCGATCGATCTGATCGAACTCGTTCGCGGCAAGAAGGTGATGGTCGGCGCCATCGACGTGGCAAGCAATACGATCGAAACACCGCAGGAGGTGGCCGATACGCTGCGCAGGGCGCTCCGGTTTGTCGATGCCGACAAGCTCTACCCGTCCACCAACTGCGGGATGGCGCCGCTCGCCCGGCACGTTGCACGAGGCAAACTCACTGCCCTCAGTGCGGGCGCAGACATCATTCGCGCAGAACTGTCGGCACGCTAGCGCGCTGATGCTTGCGCTAAATCAGCGGCCTAAGGAATGCGGGCCGATGCGAACGCTATCCCGCCGCTGCAACGGGCGACCGAGACCGGCGCCGCACTAACAAACAAGCCCCCGCATGCGGGGGCTTGTTTGTCTTCCATCGGGTTGCAGCGATCAATAATTGACCTGCAACTGCAGCCGTAGCAGATCGCCTTCCACCACCGGATACGGTGCAGTGGTGACGTCGGTGCGCTTCATCTTGGAATACGCAAACACCAGCTCCAGCGCATCCATCGGTTGCCACTCGACACCGGCTTCCACTTCGTCCAGACGCATGCGCGGCGCATTGGTATCGAACTTGGAACCGCCGCGGTAGGTCTGCCATTTCAGGTACGGCAGCAGAGTGCCGTAATTGAAGTCGTGCTTGAACATCGCCTGCACGTAACCGCCGCTCAGCGAACGGGTACGGATACGCCGCTGCGCGACATCCAGCTCCGGGCCGCGGCCCACTGTCCACTCGGCCTGCAGGCCGAACGGTTGCGGGTAGTAAATGATGTGGGCGGCCACGCGTTGGTCGGTATAGCCGTTCGGGTCGGTGATCGCCGGGGTAAAGCTGCGGCCGCCGATATTCACTGCCGCCGCCGTCGGCACGAAACGTCCGCTGTAGGCATCGGCGCCCACTTCCAGATACTGGCCATTGGCGAATTTGAACGGGTAGGTGGCGTGCACCACCGCATGCATGCCGTCGTTGCGTTCTGCGCGGTTGGCGCCCTGGCCGTTGTAGACGCCGGCGCCGATCACGCCGTAATCACCCGAGCCCTTCAGGCCCGACTTGACCAGATCCTGAAAGCGGCCCTTGGCCACGGTGGGGCTGTAATAGAACACCGCACCGATATCGCGTTCGTCGCGCAGGCCGGAGTTGAGCGCGTCGGCGCGATCCAGCGTGAGACGGTTCTGGCTGGACTGCAGGTTTTCCCAGCCGTACGGCATCTTCGACTGGCCCACACGCACGCGGTATTCGCGCTTCTTGTCGAAGTAGATATCGGCATACGCATCGCGCAGCTGCGCGAAGTTGGAGGTGGTCGAACCGGTGGGCGTGCTCGCGAAATCCGGCTGGAAGTACAGCGACACGTGCTCGTTGAGATCGCCGCTCAGCACCAGACGCGCACGCCGGATGCCCAGGCTCTGGTCGTTGCCGATAAAGCGGTCGCCGGGCGCACGCAGGTCTTGCGCGTCGCCGCCGATGCCCTGGTTGTAGCGGATCTGGGTGTAGCCGCGCAGGCTCAGCTTGTCGTACCACTTCTTGCCGGCCTCGCCAGGCTTGGCCGGCGCTGCTGCCGGCACGGGTGCAGGTGCGGTCTGGGCGATGGCGGTGTCGGCCGCCACTGGCGCGGCGGGCGGCGGCGGCAATGCCGGCGCGGCAGGCAGTGCCGAGGCCGGCAGCTTGCCGTTCTCGTCCACCTGCACGAACTTGCCCAGCTTGTCGCGCCCCGGTGCCGGCTCGGCGAAGATCTGCTTGGTCTTGCGGTCGACGTACAGCTCCAGCTCTGCAGCCAGCGTACTGCCGCTGGCGGTCGCGCTGAGGGCGCACAGAACGGTGGCGAGATTGCGTTTTTTCATGGGTCCGGCTCGTGCAAGGGAAACGGGTCGGCGGCAGCGTCAGGCCTGCGGCTGCCCCCAACCGGGGCGGCGAACATGGCGTCTGAGCGCCTGCCAGGCGCCCAGGTCGTCCTGACGTAGCGGCAATGGCAGCAGTTATATTTAGATTTGATGTCAGTTTGGTGACATCGGAAGCGACTGGTCAGCGCCACGCATGTGTCAGCTGCGTTTCCGGCCGATGTCAGTTATGCGACGCGCGGGAGGCGAACCTATCAGCGCGCAATGTGAGGTGCGGGGCGTTTTGCACCGCTGTCGTTGCCGCCGCGCGTCCTCAAGTCTGCAGTGCCACTGGCAGGCAGCGACGCCATGAGGCGGAGAGTGATGCAGGGCGGAAGGCGCGCGCCGCGTACGGCAACCGCGCCGCTGTCGTCGTTTTCCCGAGCAGCAGGGGGCGAGGGGACGAATGAATCAAAACGCGGCGAAGGCGGGTCAGAGCCCGCCGCCGTCTGATCAAACACTCTGGCGTATCGCCGAGCAGGTACTGGTCAACGCATGTCGACCAGCACCGTGCCGACGCCCGACTCAGGCTGCCGGTGCCGCCTTCAACGCCGCAGCCACCGCATCGTGCAGCGAGGTGGTCGGGCGGCCGATCAACCCGCTCAAGGTGTGGCTGTCGTCGAACAGGCTGCCGCCGCGCGAGGACGCCGAGCACTGCGCCAGCACCTGGGCGAACGGAGCCGGCAAGCCGATTTGCACCAGCGCCGCCGCGTAGTCGGCTTCGGGCAGATCGTGATAGGCCACCGGCTTGCCGGACTGCTGCGCCAGCTCGGCGGCATAGTCGGCCATGGTGAAGGCGGTATCGCCGGCCAGCTCATAGACCTTCCCGGCCTGCGGTGTGTCGGCGGCCAGCACCGCTGCGGCGGCGGCGGCATAGTCGGCACGCGTGGCTGCGCTGATCCTGCCCTCGCCGGCGCTGCCGATCACCGCGCCATGCGCCACTTCGGCCGCGATCGAGCCGGTGTAGTTCTCGGTGTACCAGCCATTGCGCAGCAGCACATGCGGCACGCCGCTCTCGCGCAGCAGCGCTTCGGTGGCGACATGCTCGTCGGCCAGCGATAGCGTGCTGCTGTCGGCGTGCAGCACGCTCGTATAGGCCAGCAATTCCACGCCGGCACGCTTGGCCGCCTCGATCACGTTGCGGTGCTGCGGCACGCGTTCGCCCACCGCATTGGACGACACCAGCAGCACGCGGCCCACCCCGGCGAAGGCCTCATCCAGGCTCTGCGGGTCTGCATAGTCGGCGCGACGCACGCTGATGTCGCGTTTTGCGAACTTTGCGAGTGACGCAGTATCGCGGGCCGTTGCTACGATGCGTGCCGCTGGCACACGCTCTAGCAAGGCTTCGACGACCAACGCGCCCAACTGCCCGCTGGCGCCGGTGACGAGGATCAGGGGGGAAGTGTGTGCCATGGTGAACTCCAGTTGGTATTGATAAGAGGTGTGGTCTACTATCTAGACTCTAGGTCCGCGCACTCATTATCAGGGCCGTTCGATCCTCCACAAGGAGGCAGTTTTCTTCCCCCTGGTTACCGTGAGATACCCCCGTGAACGCGATTGCTCTGTTTCCACCGCCGCCGTCCCTGCAAGGCATGCCCTTCGACGCCACCAAGTGCCCGGTGCGCGATGTGCTCGATCAGATCGGCGACAAATGGACCATGCTGATCCTGCTGACGTTGATCCCCGGCCCGTCCCGCTTCAGCGCCATCCAGCGCGCCGTGCCGGACATCTCCAAGCGGATGCTGACCCAGACCCTGCGCAACCTCGAGCGCAACGGCATGATCACCCGCAAGGTCTACGCCACCAAGCCGCCCAGCGTGGAATATGCCTTGTCCAAGCTTGGCGTGGCGCTGCTCGGCCCGATCTCGCAGCTGCTCAACTGGGCAGGCGAAAACCATGCGGCCATTCGCTCCGCACGCGAACGCTTCGATCATGCCCAGCAGCCGGCGGTCGCGCTGGATGCCGACGAAGCGATGGCGTAAGCGCTGCACTGCAGTGTTGCCTAGGGAACTGGCGGCGCCGGCCTGATTAGGTTGGCGCCGCTACGTAGGCTGATCGTCGGTTGATCGTTGGCTTGCGCGCGTGCCAGACATGGATCGACTGTTGCCGCCTGGCACTCGCCAGCGGCTTGCATCTCCGCAATGTGCCAAGTGCAAAGATGTGAGCGCATGCTCACAAAATCCCGCGCTGGATAAACGCCTGATAGCGCAACCATGCCGGCTGCGGCGCGCAAACCCTTACAGCATCAGCACGATGTCGCGGCCTATCGCTGCCATCGCAAACTTCAATCGAAAGCCGGCTCAAGCGTAAGCGCTCGCACCCGATAAGGGCTCACCTTATCTCGCGAACCCACTGCGCCATGCCTGTCTTCGGCACCTTGTCCGCCTCAACGCGACGCACCCTGGGCGTTGCCCTGCTCGCGCTGTGGTGCGGCTGGATTGCCGTGGCCTGGTCCACGCCACGCATGCCGAGCAACGATGTGGCCAGTGCCTGGGCGCAGGTGCAGGCCAGCCTGCCGGCCACGCAGCAGGCGCCGATGTTGATCGGCGTTGCAGGCGCTTGCGCCTGTACCGACCTTGCATCCAATCGCGCCTGGGCCGTGCTCAGCAGCGCGGTGCGTGCGCGTGGCGGCCAGGTGCGCATGCTCGACATGCCAACGCTGCGTGGCAGCGGCTATTCGGTGTGGTTGCTCGGCGCTGACGGCCAACCGCGCTATGCCGGCCCGGCCGACGGCGGTGCCGTCTGCGGCACGGCAGGCGCAGCCGATTGGTCGCGCTGGCTTCCCAACGTGCTGGCGCGCACTGCGAGTGCTGCGGTGGCGTTTCCTTGTCCTTGTGCCGTGGAGTCGCTGTCATGATGGAACTGCCCGCATCGGCATCGCCGACCTCCACCTACGCCACCCGCCTGGCGATCAAGGCCGATCGGCTGTTTCTGTGGCTGGCCGTGCTGCAGAGCATTGGCTCGCTGGGTCTGGCCTGGTACCAAGGTCAGTGGACCACCTTTCTCGCCGTCACGCTGCCCAGCCTGCTGCTGATGGCCTGGCAGGTGCATGCCAACCCCGGCACGCGCCTGACCCGCATCACCAACGCCTTGGTGCTGATGGCCCTGGTCGCTGCCACCATCCAGCAAGCGCACGGCCTGGTGGAGATGCACTTCGGCGTCTTCGTGATCCTGGCGCTGCTGCTCTATTACCGCGACTGGTTGCCGGTGGTGGTCGCCGCCGGTGCCATCGCCGTGCATCACCTGGCGTTCTATTGGCTGCAATCGCGTGGCATGCCGGTGCAGGCGTTCACGGTTGGCAGCGGCTTCGGCATCGTGCTGCTGCATGCGGGGTATGTGATCGTCGAAACCGCCTTTGTCTGCGTCATGGCGATTCAACTACGTCGCCAGGTCGATGCGCTCGACCACGAAGCCGAATCGCTGGTGGAACTGGCCGACACCCTGGCAACCGGCGCCACCTTGCCGCCGGCCATCCTGCAGCAGAGCTTCCGCAGCGGATCGCTGGCACAGGCGCTGGTGCGCATGAGCGTGCAGGTGGAAGAGCGCATCGCCCAACAACAGCAATTACTGCTGGAAAATCGGCGCATTCGCCTGGCGCTGGACGCATCGGCGATGGCCGTGGCGATTGTTGATGGGCAGGGCGAAGCCATCTACCGCAATCAGTCGTTCCAGCAACTGAGCACGCAGGTCGACACCCACGTGCTGCACAGCGCGCTCGCCGATGCCGTGCAGTTGGGGCATGACGCCGGCACCAGCAGAACGCGCGCGCTCGCTGCGCTGCAGCTGCAGGAAAACATCACCCCCGTCCGCGACCACGACGGCGCCTCGCTGGGCGTGGTGGTGGAGTGGCAAGACCGCACCCAGGAACTGGCGCTGGAAGCACAGCTGGCCACGGTCATCGCACACGCCACGCGTGGCGAGCTTGGTGCACGGCTGCAAGGGCACGCCAAGGGCGGCACGCTCGGCCAGCTCGCCGATGGCATCAATCAATTTCTCGCCATCACCGACGACAGCCTGCAGGACATGCGCCGCATGCTGGCGGCGATGTCGCGTGGCGACCTGTCGCAGCGCATCGATCGGCATTGCGAAGGCGTGTTCGAGCAGATGAAGCGCGATGCCAATGCCACCGCCGACGAGCTGGCGCGCATCATCACGCAGATCCGCAGCTCCAGCACCGCCATCAATCACGCCGCCGGCCACATCCTCACCCGCAACGATGCGTTGGAGCAGCAGGTGCAGCGCCAATCGGCCACTCTGGGCCGCACTGCCACCCAGATGCAGGCTGTGCTCGGCACCATGCAGCAGCACACCGCGCAGGCAGCGGATGCGGATAAACTCACCGCCGCCGCATCCGAGGCCGCACGCACTGGCGGCGACACCATGCATCAGGCGATGGGCACCATGCAGCAGATGGAGCAAGCCTCGCGGCGCATCCAGGACATCGTCTCGGTCATCGACGGCCTCGCCTTCCAGACCAACATCCTTGCCTTGAACGCCGCCGTCGAAGCCGCACGTGCCGGCCACGAAGGCCGCGGTTTTGCCGTGGTCGCCAGCGAAGTGCGCGCGCTGGCGCTACGCTCGTCCACCGCCGCCAGCCAGATCAAGACGCTGATCGGCGAATCGGTCACGCATATGCAAGCCGGCGTGCAACAAGTCCGCCACGCAGGCGAAGGCATGCAGCACATCGTCAGCACCATCGGCCAGGTCAGCAGCACGCTCAGCAAGATCGCCGTTGCCTCGCAACAAGAGGCTGGCAGCATCGCGCAGGTGCATCACACCCTCGCCGGCGTGGACACCGACATGCGCGACGGCGTCACCCGCATGCAGGACGCCAGCGCCGCCGCACGCGCCATGGGCGACCATGCCGCGCAGCTGGAAGATGCAGTGAGTGCGTTTGTGGCGGATGCACGCGACGGCAGCGCTGATGCAGTGCACAGGCTGCGCGTTGCCTGATCAACGCTGGCGTATTAGTTACGCAGCTCCCGCAGCTTGCCGGTGAACCAGGATTGGCTTGATACCGGCGCAGCGTTGCCGCAACGCACCTGATACGGCTTGCCCGACATGCTGCTCTTGGTGGCGGCAAGTTCGATAAAAGACTCGGTGGAGGTCACCAGCCCCTTCTTCTGCAAGTAGTCGTACTTGCGCTGCAGGTGTTCGCTGGCTTTCTGCGCCGCGTACCACGACCCATTGCGCGAAAATTCGCAGTTGGATTGCGCAAGAACTTTGAAAAGCTGACCAACCTCACGCGTCGTGGCCGGCGAAACACCTTGCGCCGATGTAGAGGCGCTCAGCAGGAGGGCAATCAGAAAAAATTTAGCGTTCATCAGCCGAATCTTAGCGCAAGAGGCCACCATCTCAGCAGGCACGCGGACTGGTCGAAGTGACATTGGCCGACCTTCCTTCTAAAGCTCAGTCCACTGACACTAAACAGGCTCAGGGACGTAGCGCAACAGCGTCGAACGCTCAAAGTAATTCCCGTAATACTCGCCCTTCCGCAAACCTGGATTCGCCTCAAAATCGATGTAAGGCTCGGAACAATGCGGGCAGCGAAAGGGATTGAGGTAGGCGTAGCGGGACCCATCCGGTGCCAATGGCAGTGCGTCTTCCAGCGCAGCAAGCGCTTCGGCATCGGGCTCGGACAGCGCTGCAGGGCTACCCGGCAGATGGCTATCGACCGTGATGGTGTAACTGCCAGATCCCGAGTAGAAGTATCCCGCGTTGCTAAAACCCGCGTGATAGGAGCGGATCAGGAACGAACGCTTGCAGTGGTCGCATTCACAAGAAAGCAGCACGTTGCCACCGGTGACTAATCCGCTGAAGTGCAGGCCCCTGGCAAAAAGTCCCTTGCCTGCAAGTGCGGAACTGCTGACGCCGGCGCCCGGCAGGAAGAACGGCTGAAACCTGATCCCGGATGCTTGGCCATTCGCAAACGCGTCTGGATCGAGCTGCTCGGTCTGCGAAATGACACAGTCTGCCTGGCACCCGAGGTTGGGATGCACGCGAACGGAAAAGTGGAACCACCCCGTCGCAGCACCAAGTTCATGCCGATGCACCTCTCCCGCCGAGTCGACAAATTCCAGGACGCTATTGGGCTTCAACCATGCGCAAGGCTTGATCTCACACGGGACATCGCTCTGGCTAACGCGACACAACTCTTGCCCATCGGCTCGAACGATCAGTAACGGAGCGGCTTTCTTCTTGAAGATGGAGAACATGCTTTCCTTGGCGGTAATGCGTGAGTGACAGATTGGAGCGCTGAGCGCGAGCGCAGCAGAACAATGGTAGCTCTACCGAAGGTTCGGCGCTGCGCTCGCGCTCGACGTGTTCCTCTTGAAGGCCATGCCTACACTGGCAGGCGCAGTCAACACGAAACCGAACTGCTGATAGAGCTTGTACGCCTGACCATCCGCAATCAGGCTGACGTACGCGGACGCGGGTACTTCCCGCTCTATGTAGCCTGCGATCTCACCCATGACAGCCTTACCCAGGCCACGACCCTGATGCTTTGGCAAAACGGCAATGTCCACCACCTGATAAAAACAGCCGCCATCGCCGATGACGCGCCCCATCGCCACCGGCTCGCCATCGCAAAGCACCTGCACGCTGAAGAGCGAGTTGGGCAGCCCGCGCTCAGCGGCTTCCAGTGCCTTCGGGCTCAAGCCGCTTGCTTGCCGAAGATGCCGGTACGCTTCGACCGTCGGTGTTTGATGCACAACGCGATAGGGCGTTGAATGAGTCATTGCAAATTCCCTGTAGCACCGAACGGCTACGCTCATTCGATTTGAGAGGCGGATGAGGCTTGATTGAAATTCTAGGACGAATCAGCGGGGGAACCAATAAATGCTCTGTTTGCCTCGGTCACTGGAGCAAGTATTCCCAGGAGAGCCTTAGCCAACAAGCGAACCTGCTCCCAAGCGGGGTGCCGCATTGCTGCAAGATTTGCGGTGCGCCCCGAGCCTCCTGGCATCTCATTGACCGGAACAGGGTGTACCGCAGCAATAAATGCAAGAACAGCAGATTCCTGCTGTTCTGTGAAGAAGCCATTACCTATCAGGTTGTGTCCGTACAGAGCATCATCTCGTAGCTCCCAAGCGGTGTTGTAGTCGCCCATCGCTTGGCACTGCTCTTCCGCTGGCTCGGCCAACGTCTCTACAGTAAAGAGGAAAACATTGTATGAGAGGTGTGATGCCTCAATTGCCGATATTTGTGGGGGATCAGACATGGATTTCAACAGCCTGGATAGTTTGGAACATTAGGCGTCTTCAGCTTGAACAAATTGTTAGGTCGCATGCTGATACGTCACAGTTACAAACCCAATGATTGCTGCAAGGGCAAGCATGACAATCCATCCGGATCTTTGATGGAATGGCACTGGATTTCGACCAATCTGCGCTTCTGCCGCCGAAGCGTTGACTATCCAGCCGTGGGAGCAAACGGGGCAAATGAGCTGGTACTGCTTGGAGATAACCCATCCGAAAAGATGGTAGAAGTGTCCGTACTTGTACTTGAGACGCAGGACAAAATCTTGATGCTGCTCGCACCTCTGGCAGTGCTCATGCTCTGCCAGATCGAAGGTCAGCACTCGCTCGCCCCATCCCCAAAGAATCATCTGTCTCTCTCGAAATCTTTCTAGCGGTCTAACAACTGGATTAAGCCGACCCGCGAAGTGGATCCGGCTTGAACGAATTGCCAGGCGTCGCCATTAGTCACTGCTCCCGGCGCAGCCAGAGTCCCCAGCATCGCAGCCAGAGAAACCAAGGTCTTGACCCTCCGATGCGCCACCATCGGATGATGGATAGAGCGGGTCAATTGTACTGGACGATGTGGGGCCAAGTGCCTGAGAAGCAGCAAACGCGCCACAAACGACCGCGCCAATGACTGGAACAAGCCAGATGAGGGCAAGTTGCAGTACGCGTTGTGATGGCGAGAGCACCGAAACGCGAAGTACTGCTACCGACGCAATGATATTGCCAAGAGCAAGCACCGCACCCAATAGAAGTATCAACTCCATCGAAACCTCCAAGCCGACTGGCTATCATTGGGCCGCCTAAGCGCGGCGTAACACGATCCTCGCCGAGGCGTTGACGGCCGTCAATCGCTGCAAGCCTGTGAATTGCACGGCCTTCGCAGCAGTGCGGCGGCCCATGGCCATGTGCCATGCTGCATCTTTGCAGGGACAACGCGTTACGTTCGACGACGTGCGGTGTAACGAGGCAAGCCACTGAAGTTTCAAGATGCCGTCATGCGAAAGCAAGTGAGCCAACAGTAGGCCCAAGCCAACCTAACCGCCATCTTCGGCGTGCAGATACGACCTGCTCGACCTTTGTTCCGCCCGCTGCTCAAGCATCTCGCGCACGGCATGGGCGGCATCGAAGATGGCTTGTCCGAGCGTGGGCAGGGTCTGCGCCTCCAGGCACTCCGGTTTGCTCATGGCGATCACGTCGCCATGAGCGATGAGGGTGCGTAGCAGGCAATCGAGCTGGTCGCGTTGGTCCAGCGTGAGATGCAAGACGACGGCGGGGTGGTCCATCGGTGTCCTCCTCGGCGCGGGGAGCTTTGAGCGCGCACGGTGTGCGACGTGCGCGTTGCACTCGATGCGGGCGCGCACGTGCATGCTGCACGTGTGCGGCACACCGGCTCAGTCGGCGGTTGCCAGGCTGACGACCAGCTCGCCATCGCGTAGGCGGATGTGGAGTTTGCTGCCGATGGCAAAGCCCAGTTGTTCCAACCAGCGGCCACGCAGGCGCAAGGTGGGCACGCGTTGGTCGCTGGCGGGGTAGTAGCCGTAGCCGACGGTGCAGTGTTGCGGGGCACGCGGGTGGCCGGGGCGTGGGGGGCGGGCTTCGGTGCGGGGTTGGGGGATGGGGGTGCGCTCGACGTAGGGCCGCGGCTTGATCGAGGGGTCGAGCGAGTGCCAGCCGATCTCGGTGGACGGCGGCTCCGTGGCGCGCTTGCGTGCGGATGTGGAAGGGGACGTGGGTCGACGCATGGCAAAGCCCTCCTTGACGAACAGGCCCCGCCGCCGGGTGGCGACGGGATGTCGGGAGGTTAGAAACCGCTAACAGTCGGCGGGCGTATTTCCCCGAAGGGTGTTGTATTAGCCGCCCTCCCGACGCAGGCATCGCGTCGGTTGCACCCACAAGAAACTGCAGGCACAAAAAAACCCACCGGTTTGACGGAGGTGGGTACCGCTGTTAGGGGAGTTTCTACGCTCCTTGCCGAGGAGACTGCTACGCGCTGCGTGACATGTCAACCGGTTGATGCTGGCGCTCTGGAGAGTGTTGATAGAAGATCTGCACGTTGGCGTTTCACTCGGCAAAGTCAGAGCTGGGCATTGGTCAAGTGCGGGTTAGTCGATGCACATTCGCTACACTCCGACAAAGGATCTTCCAGCTGCACAAACGATGTTCCTGGATTTATCCAAGGCCCAGTAGCTGCTTCGTTGATGCCGGACGGCTGATGATAGGTCTTGGTTTGCAGTCACTGCGACTCAGGCCGTACCGCACCGGCAGGCCGTTCGCTCCCAACTCTAAACGCGCAGGGCACCGAGGTGGCATGAACGTATATTTCAAAACCAAGATTGTCGGATGTCTTTTCCTAGTCCTTTTGACAGGGTGCAACCCAATGAATGCTGCGTCTGAGAAGTACGAAAAAAACGGCGAGACCACGGCTGACGGAGACCCGGTCTATCGGAAAAATCAACATCCGACGGAAGCTTACAAGCTCACCATGACGATCGAGGATGCGCCGGGTCCGTTTGAGTGGATATCGGGCACCGCCTTTTATCAAATGACGAACCATGAGCAATGCACGCCGATAGAGCCTATTGCGGGTGTTTGGAGTAAGTCAAAAGAAGATGGGATACCCATCAATTTTCAAAAAATAGATCCGACGACATATGTGGCGACGATCTATGCAGACGGCATGGTCGATGCGGATTATTACGGAAAGGGTGTGTGTAATTTTGAACTCAATGGTGTTGGTATCTCGCTGAAAGCAACCGGAAAGCAGGCGGATACACGCTTTCAACCTGCGCTATTCAAGAGTGAAATACTAAGTTCTACCCCTAAGGTTACTTACTTCTGGAAGGGGCGCTATCCAAAAGAAGATATGGATAACTTTCCTGATGGTGGTAAGACGAATATTGATCAGTTCAACGATAGTGCACGCAACAACATATTCAAGATCACCCTGGCCGCTGAGAAGGTGGCTCCATGAGCCTTACAAGTCAGCAATATGCAGCGCTTGCGGATGATTCCTACAAGATGCCGCGTGAGACGGGCCTGATAGTAGTCCTGTCGATATTGGTGGCGTCTCTTACAAACGTCTTGAGTATATGGATCGCCCATCTGGCTATCAGGGCATCATCTATCAGCGAGCGGATACGGGCGAAATTGTTGTCGCCCACCGTGGAACCGAGTTTGATCGTCAACCAAAGCAGGATGGTCTCTACGCCGACGGCGGCATGGTTACGGGGAGACACAACCAGGCCGCCGATGCGGTTGAGCTAACGCAGCACGCGCTGAAATATGCCGAAAAATTCGGCAAGGAAGGCAAGACACCGGAAGTAACCGTTACCGGTCATTCTCTGGGCGGCAACCTCGCCCAGGTCACTGCGCACCACTTCGGCCTCAAGGGAGAGACCTTTAACGCCTATGGTGCGGTCAGCCTGGACCGGCGCATTCCGGAAGGTGGCAACGACGTGATCAATCACGTGATGGCAGGTGATGCCGTGAGTGCTGCAAGTAAGCACTATGGGCAGGTGAAGGTATACGCCGCGTCGCATGAGATCACTGCGTTGGATAGGGCTGGTTACGCCAACGACAGCAGTCTTTTGGATGCACGCAATCCGATGGTCGCAACGGACTTAGGGGATTCGCATCGGATCCACAACTTCCTACCGTTGGACGCTAACGGCAAACCGGACCGCTCAGTGTTGGAAGACCCTCAAACGCAGCTGCTGGCCCGGCAACATGCGCCGATGATCGACAAGTATCGCGGCGATGTTGAGACGTTGAGGATGGGCGTGACCTTCAATGCGAGGGTCATCCAAGGGATGAGCCTGGCGGATGGCATCGATCACTTGCGCGATCCGCTTCCCCCAGGTGCTGGACGCACGGAAATGGCTGCGACACGGTGGCAAGAGGTGCAGCAGCGCATGCAAAGCGAGGATGCGCCAGCGTATGTGCCACCGGGCTGGAAGATGCCAATTGGTGAGTCGTTGGAGCGCTGCGTTGCGCCTGCACCTGCGATGGTCTCAAACGACCCGCTGTATCGATCGATTCACAGCAAGCTACCAGAGGGCACCTCTGATGAGGTTGCAATGCACGCCACCGTCGAAGCCAAGCGCGCGGGCATCCTTCGTGACGATCAGCTGCAGAGCGTGACCCTACACCAAGGAAACATTTTTATTCTTGGCCAGACGCCGGGCTTCCGGGCCAAGGTGGATCTGTCCGAGGCCGTGCCTCCACTGCAGGAAAGCGTCCGCCAGTCTCAAGCCTTGGATGCGCAGCGGTCGCAGCAGCATACGGTTGAGCAAGCACCTACACGGTCGATGTAAAGTCGAGCCGCGAAGTGGCTTCGGCTTGAATGAATTGTTAGGCCCCACGCAGCGAGCCTTGGAGAGCTTCACATAGCTCAGAGAACCTTGCGTAGTAAGAGTCGCATGCATCGCCAGCCGAAGATAAACTAGCCATGTAAGACGCCAGATCTGATTGGCCTATGGTGCTCAAGAACTCGGCCAAGTTGAGGGCTGCCGTTGGCCGAGAATCCTCCAACGCCTCCATGTCGCCAGCATTGCGAACTGCATAGTCCACCGCCCAAAGATCGTAGACAGCGGTCTCCACCGCGCTAATACTCGTCGCTCCAAGCTGATGCTCTTTGTGGATGATTTCATCCCCGAACTCGATGAGCCACGTTTCAAGATCGCTAGTGTCTTTCATGTGAGCCCTAACGCCTGAGTTAAGCCGTGCCACGAAGCGGCATCGGCTTGAATGAATTGTTAGGCCTCATCGCTGGGCCACTCCCAGCCATCGGCTCTGCCAACATAGTCACCATGCAGCCCCATGCCGCTGAGATCAACTGGCATCGGCTGGCCATGTACGGTAAGGCCAATGCCGCGGGAGTCAATCCACCAGGTAAGTGCAGCTAATGTGTCGTGGATTGCGCTGTGCCGCTCTTGCAACAAGATCTCAGAAAGAAGTGCTCGCTGCTCTTGGGTGAGGGACGACAACAACCTGTTAAAAGCCGACCGCTCGCTCTCGACTGGAAATGGCTCGTTTGCCTCTGCGCGCTTCGCTAAAGCGCTATACATCCGAGTCTCACTAACTAGTTGATCAATGATGTCTCGGTAAATGGATGTTCGGACAGCTGAATCTATCATGAGGTCTAACGCCTGAGATAAGCCGACTGGCGAAGCCAGTTCGGCTTGAATGAATTGTTAGAGGTGGTCACTTGATGCCACAGGTGTGAGATTGGGTGCTGCTCTGCTTTACATAGCTGGCAGTGTTGCCGGTCTTTTCACTGTGCAAAAGCAGCTTGTCAAATCCTGGGGAGGAGGTTAGCTCAATGGGAATGGCGTACCCATTTGCGTTGGCGAGCAGGGATACGGACCGTCCAGAGTGCTTGTGCAAGAACTCGACGTTGCCCTTGGCGCGAATGACTAGGCCGGTGCCATCTGCCTTGAACTGCAGCGAGTCCTTTGGGCTGTTGTCGGGGTCCTCGCGGAGCACCCAAGTGCCGAAGAGCCAACTCGAAGCGGGCGCTGGGTTTTGGGTAGCCGCTGTCCCCAAAGTGGCCAGAAGTGACAGCAGCCCAACTATCAGCTTGCGAGAACTCATAACTATCTCTAACACCTGAGTTAAGACTACCTCTAACACCTGAGTTAAGCCGCGCCGGAAAGCGGCGTCGGCTTGAATGAATTGCTAGCCTGCAAGGCTGTATGGGTACAGCAGAGACAGACCAGATGATACTTTCTCAATTGACTGTTCCGCATGTGCGATCAGATTTGGATCATCAGCAGATTCGAATCGACGAATGATGTCGGCCAATTGAAGCCATTGGCCAAAATTGATCCCGAGAGTTTGAGGTGTCGCATCTGGTCCGGAATCATGATCCAAAAAAGCAACGCGCTGATCGTTGCCGGTAGAAATAAGCCAAGCGTCTCCCGTGCCCGATGTTGCAAAGACCCACCAATCTTTACCAAGTCCTGCCAGGGGCGCATCACGGCCTTCTGTCTCATTCTTGGCAGAGAGAGAGTCAAGAAAAGCGAAGTCTCCCGCAATCTCAATGAATGGAAGACTGTGGTCTTGGCTTAAATGAGGCAAATCAGAAACTGAAAGTAGCTCAAGTGCGATTGTCCGAGGATTGCGGAGTTCTAACATTGCGGTCTAGCGCCTGAATTAAGCCGAGTCGCAAAGCGGGTTCGGCTTGAATGAATTTTTAGGCCTCATACCGACGGCCCGCGAGACTCGATTGCGGCCAGCAACTGCTGTACCCGGTAAGTTGCCTGATCCAAAGGCCCTCCCGTATAGCCCAGTTGCTTGGCTTGTGCCAGAAGGTTGGTAGCTTGCTCGGTGTTCCCGTCTGCCGCAGCCAATGCAGCTAAGTTGGCATAAGGCACTGGATAGAGCTGATCAATTGCGAGCGCGCGTTCCCACGCTCGCCGAGCGGTCGACTCATTGCCTAGGTCTGCGTGAGCCACTCCAAGATTGTTGAAGCCCATAGCCTTAGCGCTTGGGGTATACAATGACCACCCAAGCCAAAGCGCCCACCTACGCCAAGGCTGGCGCTCTAGCAGAGCTATGAAAGTTTCGAACTGCCTGGCGGCATCGCTGGCTTTGCCTTGAGCGAGGTCACGTTGGCCGCGAAACAATGGCCGAAAAAATAGGCCCTGAATCCGGCCTGGGGTAAGTAAAAGAACGATTGCCACAGCAAATGCTATTCGGTCGTTGCCGGTTGCACGAATGGCGAAATACGTGGCTCCCGCAAGGAGAGCAAGTAGAACGAGATAGCTGATCTGGTAGCGGGCGACTCGTGTCATTGCTTGTGAGGCCTAACGCTGGAATTAAGCCGAGTTGCGAAGCAACTTCGGCTTGAATGAGTTGTTAGGCAGTGAGTGGCCGCAAAGGTTGGATGGTGCAACCATGCTCCCCAGCACTGCCGCCTGGGCAGAGTGTGCCACAGCTTGTGGGACGGAGCTTGCCCAGCGACGCCGCGGCGCGTGATGCCACCGAAGCCAAGTGCGACGAGCGCAGCGCGGGAACGACGTGCCAAGGCGAAGTACCAAACTTACTGCAACCAGCAACGGTGATGACTGCTGTCCGGAGCCAACCGCATGCACGCCTGCGAACTCACCGAAGCGGCAACCACCAACGCATTTGCTCCACCACGGCCTAACGCCTGAGTTAAGCCGCGCCGCGAGGCGGCGTCGGCTTGAATGAATTGTTAGGCCCCATACCCGGGAACCCAAGGGTGCGACTGGACAGCCGCGACGTGCCCACCAGAAAGAAGTCGCCAAAGTTCGAACGCGTGCTGCGGCGAAGGAAGCCGCATGTGCCACGGGCCTTCACCGGTTTCAACGTTCTCAAGGACGACGAGGCCGCTACCGAGAACGCTAGCGCACCATCCAGATTCGTGGCTGAGCGAGACATCGGGATGTTCGGGGTCCGGCGCAGCCAGGGATCCAAGCAGCTCGGACATTGCCGCCTCATCTGGCGAGATGACCGTGCTTCCCATTCTGTCGTACGCGAAATAGCTCATATGGGGCCTAACGCTTGAATTAAGCCGCGTTGCGAAGCAACGTCGGCTTGAATGAGTTGTTAGGCAGTGAGTGGCCGCATTGGTTGGATGTTGCAACCATGCTCCCCCAGCACTGCCGCCTGTACCGAGTGTGCCACAGCTTGCGAGACGGGGCTTGCCCAGCGACGCGGCCAAACAAGCCAAATGCAATGAGCGCAGCGCAGTAACAACGTGCGAGTACGAAGCACCGAACTAAAAGTAGTCGGCAACGGTGATGGCTACTGCCCGGAGCCGGCCGCATACGTGCCTGCGAACTCACCAAAGCAGGACACACCAAAGATTCTGCTCCACCACCGCCTAACGCCTGAATTAAGCCGACCCGCGAAGCGGGTTAGGCTTGAATGAATTGTTAGGCCCCAGATGAGGCCTGTCGCAGGGAAGTATCCCAAAGGACGAACCTATCCGTCTCAGGCGACCGTAGAGGAAGCAACGGGGTCGGGTCAATGCACCAACGATGAAAGACGACCAACAGTTGCCGGACGGAGCCAGCACTCACCGGATAGGTGAGCTCCAAATCTAAAGTGGTGAGCCTGCCGCGAACGTCTTTGTATTCGGGTAGCGAGTACAGCCAACCAAAAAACTGATCCTCATCCTCAGGGGCAAAGAATGTTGGACCTCGAAAGGAAATGATCATGGGGCCTAACGTCCGAGATAAGCCGACTGGCAAAGCCAGTTTGGCTTGATTGAGTTGCTAGGCCCCGAATGCCGGCTTATCTGTGCCTGGCGCAAGTGCGAGCCCGCTGAGCGACATGTTGTGCTGCTCGCTCTCTGTAGCGGTTGAGATCTCGATGTCACCAAGCCCAGACTCCGCTGAGTAGTCCGACGCAATGTGGAAGTGCTGCTCCGGGTCTTGCTGTAAGCCTTGGAGCAACTCAATCAAACGAGAAATCTCTTGCGGTAGCAAGCTAAGCCGCAGCCCATGCCATCCGTTGTTCCAGTCTTCTAGTTCAGCGTGCATGAGTATCTGTTCCGGAGCCTAACGCTAGAAATAAGCCGCGTGCCGTAGGCACGTCGGCTTGATTGACCTGTTAGGCCGCATTGTGCGCCATCGCACGCGACCGGAACAGTAGAAACTCCAGGCGGTGATTGCAGTTAGCGCAGTATAGGTCCCGTCCGATGCTGGGGCTCTCAACCTTGCGAACAAGATGCAGCAGGTAATCTGGCAGTGGACCCTCCGGCAAGCCCAAGTAGTCCGGGAAGTACGACCCAAAATCTGCATCACAGAAGTCGCAAAGAACAATCTCTTGGCCCCAAATTTCAAAAGACGTGGTACTCGTGCTCTCCGCGAATGCACTCGTCTAGCTCACGATGTACATGCCCGCAGTCGAAGCACGGGGCGACCTCAATCTCTTGCAGTTGAGCTAAGCATATGGGGCAATTGGTCATGCGGCCTAACGCTTGAATTAAGCCGAGTTGCGAAGCAACTTCGGCTTGAAGGAGTTGTTAGGCAGTGAGTGGCCGCAAAGTTTGGATGGTGCAACCATGCTCCCCAGCACTGCCGCCTAGACCGAGTGTGCCACAGCTTGCGGGATGGAGCTTGCCCCCAGCGATGCAGCGGCGCGGGATGCCACCGAAACCAAATGCAATGAGCGCAGCGTAGTAATAATGTGCGAGGGCGAAGTACCGAACTTGCCCCCTCCCCGCAACGGTGATGACTACCGCCCGGAGCCGACCGCATGCATCCCAGTCAATGCACCGAAGCCGGATGCACGAACGTGTTTGCTACACCACTGCCTAACGCCTGAATTAAGCCAGCCTGCGAAGCAGGCTCGGCTTGAATGAATTGTTAAGCCCCAACTCGATCATGTGTAACGACCTTAGTCGTCTGCACGGAAGTTTGGGTTGGCTTGGTAGCTGCCTGGAATGACTTCACCGGCTTGACTGACTTGCCATGCGCCCTTGTTAGCGTGCGGCGGTACCTCGCCGTTCGGGTCGTACTTGCCAGAGATCTCGTAGACCCAGCCGCCTGGATTGGCCTTGGCCTCCCGAATCAAGTCACCGGGAGGCATCTGTCGGTTCATGTCAGTTGCTTTAGAGAACAGTTTGCTGAGGAGCTTCATTGCGGCCTAACGCCTGAATTAAGCCGACCCGCGAAGCGGGTTCGGCTTGAATGAATTGTTAGGTGCGCGCTGCAGCGAAAACCCAGTGTAGTGACCGATACTGTCACCAAGAATGGCCATTAGCACCACAGTTGCGCTCAAGAGAATCCATGACCTCGTCTGCGGTGTACTGCTTTGCACGATATGCGTCAATGTTTGTCTGAACTATTGCACGACAATTCTTGGGCAGACCCGTCTCTCCGTAGATCGGCCTGGCATTCGGGTCGCCTTGGCAGGCGACGAGCGCTGTTGTTGCTACTAGCAGGCTAAGTATGTAGCAAATTTTCATCGCGCACCTAACGCTGGAAATAAGCCGCGTGCCTTAGGCACGTCGGCTTGATTGAATTGTTAGGCCGACGACTGAGGTGGCCGCAGTAGGGATTGAATGTATGGCGAGCTGGAGCCATCCCAGCCGCAGATGACAAATTGTCCTGAAATGAACTCATGTGGGCATTTTGGTGTGGCATACAGAACATGAGCACACTCTGGACAGAGCGAGGACATGTTTGAAGCGGTGGCGACGTATTGGCTCTCGCATTCATCGCATTTCCTCAAAATTCTGTCCATTGCGGCCTAATGCCTGAATTAAGCCGCGCCGCGAAGCGGTGTCGGCTTGAATGAATTGTTAGAGCCCATTGCGCATGCTTGGAATTGGCCGGGAAACTATTCGCTTGAGCAGGTAGGTGAGAAAGGCAAAAAGGATGATATAACCAACGAAGAATGAAATGCCATGATCATTTGGATCTTTTGGCTTGATTTCTGATGCTAGGGGCAACGCATCAAATACGAGGCATGCCGCTGAGGCGGCAATAACCGGCGCAAAAATTAATATAGCGAATATTTTCTGGTGGCGGCTCGCGCGAAACGCAAAACACGCTCCCAGGATGACATTGGAAATGATCATGGCGGGGATTGCAATGAACAGCGAAGCAAATCCTCTGAAGTCAGATGCAAACGCAGGCGAGGTAAGTAAGAGAAGGGCAATAGCTGTAAATATTCGAGCGATGTTATTCATGGGCTCTAACACCTGAGTTAAGCCGCGCCGTGAAGCGGCGTCGGCTTGGACGAATTGTTAGGCCGCACCTAGGTTGGCTGCGGCCTGCATGACCAATTCTACTGACTCAACGGAAGTCCAGGACACGTCAGGTGGTTCCAAAGAAAGGATATCGACGATGTCGCTTCCTGAGACTATGGAGTAGTGGCAAGGCGTCCGTCCGAAGGTAACCGCCTGCACAGAGTCCGCCGCCCACTCCGAGTTCTCGACTTGCAAGAAAGGGAACGTCCAGTTGCCGCCGGGTGACTTTGGTAGCTTCGGAACACCCGAGTCGCCCGGCCACTGATGGTCGAATTCCTCGTGCGTTGCCACGGCCTTGAAACCCTCGAAGCGCAAGACAAGCAACTGACCATTGCCAAAGTCTCCATCACACACAACGGTCATGGAGCCGGCGAAGTGCTGGAGGATAAAAACACCCGAAAGATACTGAGGGACGTGTTCGATCGGGCGCCAAGACTTGAACGTTTGCATGGATGTGCCTGAGCGGCCTAATGCCTGAATTAAGCCGACCCGCGAAGCGGGTTCGGCTTGAATGAATTGTTAGGCACCACCGCCGTCACCGCGACCGCTGAGCAGTGAAAGCGGCCTTGCAGGCCGTGACATGCCTCAAGAGTGACAACTATTGGTGCGCCATGTGAGATGCCCAAAACGTCTAGAACGTTCTCTGACAGCAGGTCTGTGAGCTCCAAGTCAGTGACGCCTGTAAAGCAGAGGCTCACGACAGCTGCTTTGCCAGCACCCGCATCAATGTAGTCCACTGTCAGGCGAACCGTGTCAGGTCGCTCATACGTAACAGCAACGATCTTTGCATCGGCGAAGTCAGGCCAATAGCCAAAGATTGATTCGACAATGTCAGCGTGGAGGATCATCGATGTGGTGCCTAACGCGTAAGCTAAGCGGCCTGCGCGGCCGCGGTGATGGATCGAGCGAGCAGCTTACTCCGCGCAGGTCCGCTTGAGCGCATAGTTAGACCTCTGCGCCGACAGTGCCATGGATGAAATTATGCATTGCTGTTGCCTGCGTACTAGAAAGGCCTTCTTTGTGCATCGCCTCTTGCCAGTTGAGCAAGGCCTGCTGCATCCAGGCCATGTCTTGCTTCCAGACCGGACCCATGTGCTCGATCCACAGCTCGACCTCTCTAGCCGTGTGAGCCGTTGGACGTGCGAATAGTTTTGCGATGAATAGGATGCTCTCGGCGAGCTTTTCATCGATGACATCCGCAGGACGTGACCAATGGCCAGTGCCCAAGCAGTCTGTATAGAAGCCCAATTGCTTCACATTGTCCAGAAGGCCAGGATGTTCTGAGCCTTCCGCGAAAATCGGTCGAAGCTCTTCGAGTTTTCGAGCTCCTTTTGCTACAAGATCAGGCAAGATCCATGCAGCATTTTTTTGGGTATGCGACCGATAGTCTCTCCAACAATTGCGAACGTCGTCGTCGGTTTTCGCAAGCGCGAGCGACCGAAGAATAGACACTTTTCCGGCTTCTTCGATCGCTAGTGCCGCAACAGAGACAGCGGTTGAGTAGCTGCCGCTCTTGACCAGAAGCTCGGCATCATTGGCAAGGCGCGCTGCGTTTTCGACGGCAGCATTCATGCCATCGGCCAACTGAGAAGGACTCAATCTTCCCTTATACGCTTGGAGCTTCTGGGACATTGTATGGTGAGGTCTAACGCTTGAATGAGTAGTTAGGCAGTGAGTGGCCGCGAAGGTTGGATGGTGCAACCATGCTCCCCAGCACTGCCGCCTTGACCGAGTGTGCCACAGCTTGCCAGATGGAGCTTGCCCAGCGATGCAGCGGCGCGTGATGCCACCGAAGCCAACTGCACCGAGCGCAGCGCAGGAACGACGTGCCAAAGCGAAGCACCGAACTTACCGCAACCAGCAACGGTGATGACTGCTGTCCGGAGCCAACCGCATGCACGCCTGCGAACCCACTGAAGCGGCAACCACCAACGCATTTGCTCCACCACGGCCTAACGCCTGAATTAAGCCGCGTCGCGAAGCGGCGTCGGCTTGAATGAATTGTTAGCGCCCACCTACTGCACGGCCAAGAGCAGGGTCATGCCAGCATAGTCCTGTTGCTCCAGCAGCTGCAGCCAGCGCGTCACCACAGCGTATCCCAGCAGGGCGACGGCAGCGGCCTGAAACGCCTGCGGCTGCTCATGCCCTGTAGCCGACCGCATGAGCAAAGTATGAGGCTTTTCTAAACCACGACCAGAAAGGACCTTGAGAAAGGCGTCCAAGGCATTCCGCATATCTGGGGGGCCGTAGTGCACTGCCACAAAGTCCGCCGCGAGCTTCTCAGCCTTGATAAGTACGGCGACGAATTGCCAGGTGAGCAGATCTACGGCAGCAGTTACAAAGACCGAGTCCTCGCCATACAGGTCGAGAAATGCATCCGAAAGATGAGGACCGAAGCCCCGCTCAGGGTCGATCTGGATGGTCCCGGCAGGTACGCCGGCGGGTCGTTCGCTTTGCACGTCTCGGGGATCTCGCTGTGGGCGCTAACGCTTGAATTAAGCCGAGTTGCGAAGCGGCTTCGGCTTGAATGAATGGTTAGATGGCAGCTTCATGATCTCACCGCCCAAAGGACCGAGAGCAACGCAGTGAAAAGCGACAAGTTGGCGACGAAGCGCAAGGCTACGCGATAAGTAAATGCTGCTCTCCAAGTCTGATAGAGACCATACACGCTAGCCAAGCCAGCGAGGATGCTTACCAGGAAGAGGGGCCAGCTGAAGCCAACACGCAGCACTAGGAACAACGCAGCAAGCGTCCCAGCGACAGATACTGCTGCAACGAGAATGCCTTGGGAGGTAGTGTAGGGGCGTGGTGCCATTACCATCTAACGCCTGAGTTAAGCCGCGCCGCGAAGCGGCGTCGGCTTGAATGAATTGTTAGGACTCATCACGAGTATCGCGCCGGTAGTGGTGCCTTAGCCTGGATAGCCTCAAGCACTGCGTCTGGATTGCTCTGGCAACAATAGCGGAAATACAAAGATGGCTCCTTGCCCTTGAACAGATCGGCCGCGCTTGTCTCAGGATGAATCAAAAGCCTGGGCTGATGCCACTGTTGGGCCATAACGCCAATGGGGCTTTCAGAGCCAGCAACATCAATTAGCCATGTAGCTTGCCCTTCAGAAATGTCTGCCAGCGGGCAAGCGTGCCAAGCAGCGGCTAGCACCTCTAGGATATTGGAGGATGCCGCAATGGAAAACGTTGCTCGGTGTGAGTCACAGTCATCTCCAGCGCAAACGCTGTCTCGGTCTGCTGTGATTTGGATTACGACAGCCTCTGACATGAGCCCTAACGCCTGAATTAAGCCGAGCCGCGAAGCGGGTTCGGCTTGAGTGAATTGTTAGCGCGCTCTTTGCTGCTCGAGCCAAAGCGCGCGAACCATTTCGTCGCCAGTGGGGCCCAGATTTTCGTCTCTCCGCTGCAGATACTGCACCACGCTCTTGCCGAAGCGGCCACCTTGGCGGTTCTGTTTGGGCTCCGCCGCGTGGATAAGAATTGCCTCGATGTGATTTAAGACCTGCGGCAGAGTGGAATGCGCGCCATCGGCTTCGGCAGCAAGATCGCCGTTGGCCTTCACCTTTCGAATTCCGAACCAAGAAAATTGATTCCATCGACCCGCAAGTGAGTCACGAGTGTGCTGCTTCAAACGAGCGAAAAGCTTTTGGTTTCCCGCACCAGCTTGTCCAACGTAGACCATCTGGTAATCGGCGTACAGGACGTAGACGCCTGACTGCTCCCGAAAATTAATCTCATTCGCTGTCAAGTTTTTCGCCGGAACTCCGAGCAGAGTTCCGGCATTGCTGCCGGCTCCCCAGAAAACGTCCTTCTCTGACCAGTACGAGCTGTAGTTCTTGATGAGCATCTGAGCCTCCCTGATATAAGCGCTAACGCCTGAATTAAGCCAACCCGCGAAGCGGGTTCGGCTTGAATGAATTGTTAGGCGCCAACCTACGGCACAAACCCGGCAGGAAGCAACCTGACCTCCGTGGCCATGCAAATGCCGTTGCCGCCGGACAGCGGTCGCACTCCCAAGATGGTGCCGTGAGGCGCAAGCTCTGCTTGGACAATGACCACAGGTTGCTCGGAGCCATCCTCAAGTGACTGGATTGCACAGCAAGGCAGGGCCATTGGGGCGGCGGCGGAATCACCCTGTACGTAGAAGACTGCGGAGCCAGCAGCGACGTCGGCCTCCGTAGCCGGACGGCCGACAACACAGGGCGTGTTGTGCCACTCACTTTCTGCGATTGAACCCCAAAGATCGGCCATGTTTGTTGTGGCGCCTAACGCCTGAATTAGGCCGAGCCGCGAAGCGACTTCGGCTTGAATGAATTGTTAGGCCGCTGCTCTTGGTTACTCATATAAATCTTTGTAGGGAGGCGGGAGCGGCAATTTAGGGAGGCGTGGGATTGGTGGAATTGGGGGCATGGGCGGAATGGGCGGGGTGGGGGGGATTATCGGAAGTTTTGGATGCGATATTGTATTTCTGACGACGCGATCGTCGTCAAGGATGAAGCCGATGTGCCGACCATCTTTTGAGTAGATCTCGTTACCAGGGCGTATAACACCAATCCATCTGCAATGAGTGTCAAATAAGTGGCCGTTTGCAACAAACGCCACGTATTTGCCGCGAGTATTAAAAAGATATCGAGCCTTCATGACGGCTGGCGGCGCAGGGCAAAGTAGAGGCCTGCCGCAGTGAGCGCGACACCTACAATAAGCGATGCAATTCCGGGCCAAGTGGTATTGCTGGTGAGCAGGTTTACGCCAAAACCAATGCTGATATTGCTCGTGGCTAAAAGAACTGCGGACGTTACTGCATCTGCTTTTTGGCGAGTGTAAGCAGCCACGTAGGTTTCAAGAGTGTTGTTGGTGTTCTTAAGTGCACCGTTTTCATCTACTAGCTGGCGGTAATAGTGAAGGAGCATCTTTATTGCTACGGGATTGTTGTTTAGTTCATCGGCAGTCAATCCGGCCAACTCGTCAGTGGACAAGCCAAGAATCGAGTTCTTGCTTTTTGATTCCGTTGAGTCGAACATGAGTGAGGCTCTTTACTGATTGGTGGCGAGCGGCTGGAGCGGCCTAACGCTTGAATTAAGCCGAGTTGCGAAGAAACTTCTGCTTGAATGAGTTGTTAGGCCTAGGCCACGAGGATCTCTCTTGCTTTATTTATGAAGTAAGCACGAAGCTCATCGTCTGGGATGAATTGGTTAGCGCGATGTTCCACTTCAAGCATGGAGCGATACTCCTCTTTCGCCAAGAGGTCGCTCAGATATGCGTCTGCCTCGGACTCGCTTTCGATTCTGTATGACTCGATCATTTTTGATCCTTCTGCTTAACACCTGAGTTAAGCCGCCACGGTTTGCGGCGGCAGCACAGTCACAATCCTGCGAGAATTTGTCGACGCCGCGAATCGAGGTCGGCTTGAACGAATAGTTAGGACTGACCGCGATTACTCCCCGTCGAATTGCATGGGTGCGGTGAAGTCAGTGACCACAAATGGAATATATGACTCCTCGGTGTTGTGCTCGACATCTTTTGCAGGGAGAGCAATAACGCCGAAATCGAACTCAGCTTTCGATGGATCTAGCGACACATGATAAGGCTGACGCGTTAGCGCGTATCGCGTGAACGAGGCCAACTCCTCTGAATGAAAGGAAAGAAGTTTGTCTAGCTGAGCTCCATTAAAGTCAAGCGACATCACCATTTCTACATCGCCAGGGACTGTGGTATTGGTTGTGTACTTATCATCTTCAACCCGCATGATGAAGCAACTCTTGCAGAAAGGTGCGATAAAGCGGGTTTCACTATCCGCTCCAATTCGGCGCAGATAGATGCCGAAGTCAGGAGCGTATTCGACTAGCGCCGGGTTACCTTGCGCGAAGCTATTTAGCATGCGGTAAAGCTTATTCCAATATGAGTCAATTTCAGAAAGTCGGAATCGCAAAATCGGATCGAATTTTCTAATTTCGTAAAGGACGAATTCGTGCCCATTGCAGAGCGCATACAGCTCTGCACGAATTTCTGGATGGATTGCGTAGCTGTACGCCTGTTCGACATGCGAGCTTTTTACGACATCCTCCGTCGGCGCCTTCGCGTCTAGAATCCATAAGGGCTTGCCCCTAGACATGAACACGTAGTCCGGAATGATGGATATCTTCCGCGGCTGCGAGCCAATCGAAACGTAAGGGTGCACGAGCGCTTTGCTGCGGACGACCTTTGAATCTCCGATAGGTGCGTATCCCAACGCCTTGATCAGTGGCACCAGAAGTTCCTCTCTTACGGAGTCCTCCTTGAAGTCGGGATCGCTAAGAGCAGAGAAGTCGAAACTCGTGAACATGTCTGTCAGTCCTAACATCTGAATTAAGCCGCGTCGCTAAGCGGCGTCGGCTTGAATGAATTGTTAGGCCTCATTTGCGGGCCAAACCTCGACCAAGTCACCGTCGACAAAGCCGACACATACCGCGGTAGCGATGCGAAGTACGCTTGCCTGTGAGGTAGATGAGTTCTCAATAAAAGATCTGACCTCTTTAGTCACGTACGCCAGTGCTTGTTCCCACTCGGTGCCCGCGACAGAGCGTGCGAGTACGAACTCGAGTGGTTGAGACGACCATAACTCAGGTGGACAAGCCCACTCAGGATCATCTTGGTCGTAAGTGCCAGCTCCAATCAACTCTACGATCCAGTCGCCGCATTCCGCCAAGTTGAAGTTGTAAGCCACGACTCCATCGGGAGTGCTGGATGGTACGGCTTGCTGTAGCCAGTTGGAGAAGGACAAAGTTTGGGATTCTGTCATGAGACCTAACGCTTGAATTAAGCCGAGTTGCGAAGCAACTTCGGCTTGAATGAGTTGTTAGGCAGTGAGTGGCCGCAAAGGTTGGATGGTGCAACCATGCTCCCCAGCACTGCCGCCTGGGCAGAGTGTGCCACAGCTTGCGGGATGGAGCTTGCCCGCGGATGCAGCGGCGAGCGATGCCACCGAAGCCAAATGCAATGAGCGCGGCGCAGTAACAACGTGCGGGCACGAAGCCCCGAACGCCGCAGCCCACAACGGTGATGACTGCCGCCCGGAGCCGGCCGCATGCATGCCAGTCAGCGAACCGAAGCAGGAGCCAACAACGCGTTTGCTCCACCACTGCCTAGCACCTGAGTTAAGCCGAGCCGCGAAGCGGCCTCGGCTTGAATGAATTGTTAGGTGCCGACCGATTAGGGCACATAGACCAGATGAACTCTAACCGAGAAGACAGGAGCGTCGGTTACGTGGGCATGGAGCACTAGATCGCTCCGACCCTCTCCTTGGGTCCACAGGTCAATAAGCGTGTCCCAGTGGCTACCGGTCCATATGCAAACAGAAGACTCCCAAGTCTCGTCCGGCAGGGTTGTCAATGTGGCGCCATAGCTGCGGATGTAGCGTTGAATCCGAGTGGCCGTCTCAGTTGAGACTGGCTCGACTCCTGGAATTCCTTCCAGACGATGGTCGGCAGTCGTAAAGGCAGCCACGACTTCCCGAAATGTCTGCCGCCAATGATTTGGGATTGGTCGTTGTTCGCTTTCGTCGCTCATGCTGCAATCACTGAGGTGCGGCGCCTAACGCCTGATTAAGTCGACCCGTGAAGGGGGGGTGGCTTGAATGCTCTTTAAGTGCCAAGCCCGACCAAAGAATCAGCATCGGGAATGCCAAAGGCCTTGGCCAATGCTAATGCATTGGGACGAATTCGCTCCGGAGAATCCTTGTCAAAGGGCGTAGGGAACCCGCTGAGGTTGTAGAGGGTCTTGGCACAGACCTCCTCAAAGCAGTACTGGGTATTGCTCAGGCGGTCACCGGCTCGCTCTGCGGCCAAAGTCTTGGAACGAATCCTCTGAAACAACTTGTGCCCCTCAGACCACTGGTTTGGCTCTGCAGCCATCGTATCGAGGGCCAATAAGGTCTCGCGGTCATTGCAACGCGGCAGGAACAACCAAACGAGCTGTTGGATCTCTGCTGCAGTTTGCGTTGCTGTCGCCATTGTGGCTTAACGCCTGAGTTAAGCCGAGCCACAAAGCGGCTTCGGCTTGAATAAATTGTTAGACCGCACGCTGCTTAAGAACGGTCGGTTCAGTGTGCGAAGCTTGCCACAGCTGTAGGCGGTAGTGATCTTGGCCATCAAGCCCGTCCTCCGACAGCGAGCAAAGGCCGGAAGAAGAGAGACGGACTCTGTACTCGCCAGGCGCCACGTCGAAGCGTGCCGCGTCAGGCAAGTAGTCCGTGCAGCCAGCCACAACGAGCGGGCCTTTTGTGATCGCGAGTGAGCCCTCTACAACATGATCGAATTCCATGAAGTCAGCAGACGGAGCTGAATCTAGGAACTCAAGCGTAACTGGTACGCACATGTTGCGCGCAGTGCCGATTCCGACCACGCCCAGTGAGACAGCGAACATGCGTTGAGTGGCTATTGGACTCCACGCATCCGACAGGTCGCCGCTCGCTCCCTCGTCCTGTAGATAGAACTGGAAGTAGTCAGCAAATAGTTCGAGAGTGTGTGATTGCATCAGTCCTGTCTAACGCTGGAATTAAGCGGCGGCGGAGCCGTCCGCGTGGATGAGTGGTTAGGACTTACGCCGCATGCCAAAGCGTGCCCGATAAGCGTATGCCGCACCTGGAACACCGATAAACAAGAGATACAAGCAAGCGTTTAGAACTGATGGCTGACTGCGCGCACCAAGCCAAGTTGGGGCGCTAGAAAGCTCGACCACAAGGTACCAGATGCCAAGACCGAAGATGGTGCAGCCAATGAGGCTGCCAATGAATTGCCTGACTCGGCCTTGAGTAAAGCAGGCAAGGGCGAGTAGCAAGCAAAAAGCGGCAAACAAGTAGAAATAAATCGCCTTGTCGGTAGGCGGCGCAACAACGACCATGACGGCGCAAAACAGCATGGCAAAGACGCCAAGGAGCAGTCTCGCACCAAGGCTGAGGCCGTGATTGATGGTCCTTTCAGCTTCCTGATGCATGGCTGCAATCCTTTTAGCCCCTAACGCCTGAATTAAGCCGGCCCGCGAAGCCGGTTCGGCTTGAATGAATTGTTAGGCCACACGCCGCCGCCCCGTGAGCGCACCAATGCCACCGCCAATGAGCCCGTAAATTGCGCCCAAGACTACGACGAACGTCGCAGTGTAGAGCCAAACCGACAGGGTAAGAGTGCCTGCGGCAAGGCGGCCTGGACCAATGGCCCAAGAGACGGCCCAGCCAAGCGTTGCATCAGTGATGCCCATAGCTAAACCGAGCAAAACTGCAGCCCAGAACCCAAACTTACGAGCAGCGAAGAATGCAAATGCGATGTAGAGAATAGCGGATCCGAAGGCTGCGTAAGTGTAAGGAAAGCCAAGCACCAGAGACGCGAGAGATGCGACCGCATCAAACACGACCACCGCCAAACACGATAATGCGAAGAATTTGAGAGATTGCAACAGAGTCCCCTGTACGGCCTAACGCCAGAATTAAGCCGCGCCGCACCGCTGTGTCGGCTTGAATGAATTGTTAGGCATCACGGCAAGGCTACTCTGTTGGAATGGCGTACTGGGCTTGCCTGACACAAGACTCCGCTTCGCTCCTGCTCTTGAACTGATCCACGGTGAGTACGCCCCAGCCGTGGCCCGTCATTCCTACCCAGATGATTGGGACTTCATCGGCGCGGGTGTCCAGATTTAGCACGCCACTTTTCCCGCCAGGGTTGTGCTCGATGTAGACGCTATGAGGGCCAGGTTCTACAACGACATGGGCGAAGTTGTTTGGCTTCAAGGTTCCGATCGGCTTATTGTCAACGATTGCAGTTGTGCGGTTGCCTGCTCCGACAAACGCGGCTTTCTCTCGACATACGTACAGGCTAACTCTCCCGGGAACAGGCTGCAGTTCGCGCAACGTAGCTTCGGCGCTCTTGTCTCCGTATGTCACCGTCGCGCATCCGGACATGGTGGTGACGACTAGCCCAGCTGCTACAGCATGTTGGATCTTCATCAGAGTTCCCCCTGAGGCTTGACGAGGCCTAACGCCTGAATTAAGCCGAGTTGCGAAGCAACTTCGGCTTGAATGAGTTGTTAGGCAGTGAGTGGCCGCGAAGGTTGGGTGGTGCAACCATGCTCCCCAGCACTGCCGCCTGGGCAGAGTGTGCCACAGCTTGTGGGATGGAGCTTGCCTAGCGACGCCGCGGCGCGTGATGCCACCGAAGCCAAGTGCGACGAGCGCAGCGCGGGAACGACGTGCCAAGGCGAAGCACCAAACTTACCGCAACCAGCAACGGTGATGACTGCTGTCCGGAGCCAACCGCATGCACGCCTGCGAATTCACCGAAGCGGCAACCACCAACGCATTTGCTCCGCCACTGCCGAACACCTGAGTTAAGCCGCGCCGCGAAGCGGCGTCGGCTTGGACGAATTGTTAGGGCGCGACATTGATGAGCCCGAGACCCGACAATGTGGCCACGCCGCCGAGCCCCAGCGCTAGTGCCGCATAGAAAAAAGCCATGACACGCCCTTTCGGGCTGGACCAATGTTCGCAGACCCAGATAATTGCGCGTAAGAAGAATGTCTTGTGGCTGTAGAAGTAGCTGGCGAGAAACATGGCGCCCCACGCCATCAGGTAGAGTCCCAACAGTACGGTGCTAGGGCCCGTGCGCATTGGGCCTGGCTTGAATCCGGCGAGCAAAGTGCTGACAAGGAGGACGCCCAGAATGGCGATAAGCGACACGCCTAGTGCGATGCCGGGCTCGTTTTCAGTTGGATTCGGCTGCATCGAACTTACCAGAGCGCCCTAACGCCTGAATTAAGCCGACCCGCGAAGCGGATTCGGCTTGAATGAATTGTTAGGGCGCTGCCTCACTGACGTCCCCGCATGTTGCTTACCTTGACCAGTTTGGTGACCGTGAGGACACGCTTGCATACGCCTAGATTGCCGTAGTTGCCCTCGGGCCCGAGCGTGCCCTGCACAATGATATGTGAGGTGCCCCAGCGCTCCGGCAGCTCAGCCCTGGACATGTCCCCGTTGATACACCATTGCTCGCTCTTGCCAGCAGGTGTCAGGTAGGCAAACTCAAAGTTGTAGAAGTACTATCCTGAGTAGGTGTCTCCGTCACTCGATGTGCTAGCACAGCCGATGCAAAATAACGAAAGAAAAACTATCAAACCTAATCGATGTCTCATGCCGCGCCCTAACGCTTGAATGAGTTGTTAGGCAGTGAGTGGTCGAAACGGTTGAGACCTCAACCGTGCTCCCCAGCACTGCCGCCTGGACCGAGTTTGCCACAACTTGTGGGATGGAGCTTGCCCAGCGATGCAGCGGCGCGTGATGCCACCGAAGCCAACTGCAACGAGCCCAGCGCGGGAACGACATGCCAAGGCCAAGTACCAAACTTACCGCAACAAGCAACTGTGATAACTGCTGTCCGGAGCCAACCGCATGCATGGCCTGCTAACTCACCGAAGCGGCAACCACCAACGCATTGCTCCACCACTGCCTAACGCTTGAATTAAGCCGACACGCGAGGCGTGTTCGGCTTGAATGAATTGTTAGCGCCCAATGTAACGCGCCACGGCTACTCGCTTTTGGCGTCAGTGTTAGGGCAGGCCTGGGAAGAGCCGTATGTTTCTTTTACTGCGTAGTACGCCAACAACCCTGCCGGTGCTTCACGATCGAACAGTGTCGGATGCTCTACCCCAAGTGCGATAATTTTGCGCGCAACATCCTGGAATGCGTAATTCTTGGGAACGCAGATTTGTCCGCCGTAAATGGACGAGGGCGACATGCTCGCGGCCATGTCAGCAGCGCCCATGACATAGAAGAAGCAGCTCTGAACCTTCTTTGGCTCGCCCACAGGTTGTGGGCCTTCCTCTAGCTTTTCAACGGTGTGTTTACAGGCGTCGTAGAGGTCTCGTGCTGAAAAGCCTTGCGGGGTAGAAGCCCATGCGTTGCCCGGGACAGAGCAAACAAAAGTTGCTGCGAGTAGACCTGTGAGGAGCTTCATGTCTGAGAGCCTTGACAGTTGATCTTGGGCG